>CANRKI010000087.1 GCA_947631175.1 uncultured Flavobacterium sp. | reverse complement strand
TTGCGCTTGTTTGCCAATAAAGTTCAGTATTAGGAATAGAAGCTACGTTATTAAAAGAAATAACAGAATCTCCACAATTATCTACTGATGTTAAACCTCCTGAAAGTGTTGGCGGTGTACAAGATGGAAGCAATGCTTTTATAACTATTTTACCCAAACGCACATGCTTACCGCTATCATTATCAGAAAATCTTATTCTAATATTATCACTTAAAACTAATCCAGGATTATTTGATGGGTTAAAAGTAAGTATAGAGGATCTACCCGACAAATTTGTAGTATTAGCTGTTAATGGAGTGATTTGCGTGTAATTATAATTTAATCCACCATCTATCGAAAGCTCAACACGAACTTTTGTATCTGATCCACTTCCGAAATTACCATAGAAGAAGGATACTTCTACAGATTCATATGAAGACAAATCATAAACAGCAGAATACAAGTAATCCTTATTAGCCCCATATTCTAGCAAATAATATCCTCCTTGCTGGATAGCTTGAGCCGTAACATCATTTACTGAAGACCATCCAGTTGGAACACTAACTCCAGTTGCTCTATCGTCTATCAAAACAGCTTGTGCCCGCAAACTTGATAAAGATGCTATAAATATTAAAAAAAATAATAATTTTGTTTTCATTTTAGTAATAATTTTTTGAGGCTACAAAATTATGTTTTTTTTAACAGTAAATAACATTTTAGCCACAAAATAATTTTCTGATAACAATAAGATAACATGGAAAAAAAAGAAAAACAACTAACTACAAATGAAGTGATTCAAAAAATAGAATACTATTGTTGTTATCAGGATAGATGCTACAAAGAAACCAAACAAAAACTTAAAGAATTATATGCGACTGAAGAAGAAATAAACGTTATTTTAATTCATTTAATCGAGAACAATTACATAAACGAAGAGCGTTTTGCCTGCTCATTTACGCGCGGAAAACATTTTTATAAAAATTGGGGAAGAATACGTATAAAGCAAGAATTAAAATTTAGAGATATTTCTACATCAAACATTAGTTTAGCTTTAAAAGAAATAGAAAACGGATACGAGGAGAGATTTTACGAATACGCAATAAAAAAGTGGGAAAATATTACCGAAATAGATAAAAATAAAAAACGTAATAAATTTATTTCTCAATTAAGCTACAAAGGATACGAAAGTTCTTTAATTTTTAATTTTTTAGAGGATATTGAAAACAAAAAAGTCTAGCTTTTTGCTAGACTTTTTAAGTAATATTTTAATAAAATTATTTTATCTTTTTAATTAAACTGCGTGTTTCATCATTCTTGTAAACATTACGCAATACGGTACGATAAAATGAAAAATTAGTTTCGTTTATCAAGTTTTCAAGCTTATCATGAACGTCATACCCAATATAAAAATCAGGATGTTGCAGACAAATTAGATGGTATAAAAGCGAATAATACTTATTCCAACCAATACCAATATCATCTATATTAATAGCAGCTAAAGACTCTAAACATCGTTCTTTATCCCCCATTTTATGGTAAGTAGCTGCGCAAAGAACCTTCCAAACCTCTTTGTGTGTTTGTGTTCGCTCTAACGAGACAAAATTTCGATCCGGATAAATTTGTTTGGTATCGTTATCTACCAAATATTTCATCTCTTTAGTCCTACTACTAAAGATAAGCAACTCTAAAACAGAATATTCAAAACTACAAGCTGATCTTTCAGAATTTGGAATATATTTTTTCCTAAACTTTTTCATTTCTAAAAAAGTTTTCTTAAAGGCTTTATCATCTTTAATATAATCAGCATACAAAAGTTCAATACCAAACTTCATTCCCGCTGGAACAACAAAAATATCTGTTGTAAGCTTAATGCTTTTAACCATATTATGGTAAAGATGAATGAGTTCATCGTTTTCTTGTAAAAAAGCACTTTTAAACAAAAAACCGTAAGCAAAAATTCTAGCTTCGTTTGAGTTATTATATTTTAAGTAAACCGAAAAATATTGGGAATAAACGGTTCCGAGCATATCGCGAATTGGATAATGCTCTAAAAAAAATTTTCTTACTGAGGGGAACTCCATCAATTGATGGTGTGTAGTGACCAAATATTTGGGAGAAGACATAACCCTTCTGCACAAATCCTCTGCTTTACTACAATAATTTTCTTCGGAATTGTCTTCTCCAAAAAAAGTTTCTAAATCTTTATTCGTTTGAACCGATTTAAAATATTCAAAATCATTATATCCACAATATAACGATAGCGCATCCAAGGTATAACCACCTGATTTTGAGTTCGATTTAATTAATCCAAAAAAACGTCTAAGAGTTTGAGAATTTAAAGTTATAGCGTGTTTTTCGAGTAAAATATTAGCCAAGGCATCACAGTCACGCGCAGAAGTAATCTGTTTCCCATAAACAATACATACTTTTTGTCTAAGATCATTAAAGAACCTGTCAGTCTCAACATCTTCTTTTTTCATTATCAACAATATAAAGGCCTAATTTGAACAATGTACAAAATTGTACAGAAATTCAAAAGTATTTCCTATTAATTTTGACAACGAAAAAGGATAGAGTAATCCATTTCGGACTTTAGGAGTAAAGCACCTCTACTACATTAAAATTTTATAGGGAGAATTTAATAGCGGGGGCAAGTATGAGGTGCAATTACTTTTAAGAACAGAGTTATAAAATGATATTGAAGAAACCTATTAAAGAATTTAGGCAAATGAAGGTAGAAAATAAATTACAGAGAATTGTGAAATTATATCTTAAAAAAGAGTCTTAAACTAATCGTTAAAGAGGCTGGAAAATTTGTTTCAATTAAATCTAAATAATCATGGATTTTATCACATCACAATTTCAAAATTTCACAATAACATCTTATATCGCTTTTATAATCATTATAATTTGTTTTGTTCATACTATTTTAAATCCATTAAAACAAACATGGAATAATCCAACGGCAACCTTAATTGCAGTAAATATTGCCTTTGCAATATTCATGTCGACAATACCAGGTAATTTTGATTTGTATATTCAAATTCTTCTTATAGTAAGTGCGCTTTGTTTAAGTTGGTACATCTGGATCCGAGTTGAAGAGTATTTTGAGAACAAAGAAAGAGGATACATAAACACAGAAAAAAATGAAAATACAAACGGCGTAAACCTAACAAATAGACACTTGACTTTGGATAGACCAAATGGTGTTTTTACAGATTTATTTTTAAATATCGTGTCCACACAACCGACTATTAAATTTGAAAGAAAAATTAATTCATTTATAACGATTGTAAAAGATACAAAGCCGTATTTCCATAAATCGAGAGGTAGCATTGATACCTTTAGATTAATAATTTTTGTTGCCATAATTGCAACAATCTTCATAATAAGTTAAAATATAAGTGGATCGAAAAATACTAAATTTTTCACCATTAAACTTAATTAAACCAAGGGAATTTAAGATTAAAACAGAAAACTCTGCTCTTAATTTCTACAACTTTATTTAGTGGCCTAATATATAAGTTATTTACAATTCCCTTGCGTTTTATTTACATATAAACATTAACTACTAATATTTACAAATATTACAGCTACTTAAAACACCTCAAAATTATTAATTATAAAAACTATGGCAAATTATTATTGTGAGTACTGTGGTACAAAAGCACAAAGCATATCACACTTAACTGCAACAGCTTGTGCACAACATCCAAATGGACATGCTAAAGGGAAACACAAACTTTACGAAGGAAGCGAAAAAAGCAGTTACAACTGTAAATACTGTGGTACATCAGCAAACAGCTTGACACATTTAACAGCTACAGCTTGCCCAAAACACCCTAACGGACATGCTAAAGGAAAACACGCACCAACTTTATAAAATAAATAAATTTAAACATTATGAAAAGAAACTTTTTACTATTAATAGTAGCAATTACCACACTAAGTTGCGGGAATGGGTTAGAGAATAAACAAACAGAACAAGAAGTAAAAGTAGAAGAAACTACTGAAACAAGTACTGAAAACGTTGAAATAAAAAAAGACTCAGTTATAGTTACGCAAACAGCAACAGATGAAAAAACTAAAGAAGTTATAGAAAAGACACCGAAACCAGCAAAAGAGTTCACAGAAAACTTAATTTTAACAGAAGTATTTGATGCTGATGGTACAGTAATATTGAATTTTAAAACAGAAAACGGAAAAGAAATACAGTTCTCACAAATTGATAATAGTATATTAAAATTATATTTCGATTCGAATAATGAATACGGAGAACAAATTTTAAAACCAGAATTTTTAAACAAAAAATTTAAAGCAACCTACAGAACTGAAAATTTTTATAGTGAAGAATTAGCAGCGAACGGAGAAGATGGTAACTATGTTACTGAAAAATTAATTAAACTAACACTCCTTTAAAAACCTTGATTTAAATAGCGCCATATCCGTATAAAATATTTTACGATTTTTTAGCGATATATCTTCAATAAAAAGCTAATTCTAAAACATGCCGCTATTTGAGTAGTAAGAATACAGTTTAGTAAAATATTTAAAGTCAAAAAGTCAAAGTGATTGTTTCACTTTAACTTTTATTTTAAGTGAATTCAAGAAATATAAAATACCATATTAATAAATAACAAAAAAGCCTAGCAATTTGCTAGGCTTTTTTTCTATAGTAAACTATATAATTTAGTCTGCTAAGATGATAACTTTATTATCATTTAATTCGATAGTACCCGAATTAATTGGTAACCAATATGTATTGTTATCTATTTTATTGAATTTAGATGTAAATTCTTTTTCAATAGTAATATTAGATCCAACTAATTTTACGTTACCTTTTGCTAATAACGACACAATTGGCGCGTGGTTATTTAACATTTGAAACTCTCCATTTACACCAGGTACAGCAACAGATGTTACATCACCTTTAAATAAAGTAGCTTCTGGCGAAACAATTTCTACAATCATAAATAAAAAGTTTGTAGTTAAAAGTTACCTGTCAGAAACAAGAACTTGTAACTGATTATTAAGCTTCAGTTAACATTTTTTGACCTGCTTTAATTACATCTTCAATAGTACCTTGAAGATTGAAAGCAGCTTCTGGTAAATGATCTAATTCACCATCCATAATCATGTTGAAACCTTTGATTGTATCTTTAATATCTACTAAAACCCCTGGAATACCAGTAAACTGTTCAGCTACGTGGAAAGGTTGAGATAAGAAACGTTGTACACGACGAGCTCTTGATACAGCTAATTTATCTTCATCAGATAATTCTTCCATACCTAAGATCGCGATAATATCTTGTAATTGTTTGTATCTTTGTAAGATTTCTTTTACTCTTTGAGCACAATCGTAGTGTTCGTTACCTAAAATTTCTGGAGTTAAGATACGAGAAGTAGAATCTAATGGATCTACCGCTGGGTAAATACCTAACTCAGCAATTTTACGAGATAATACTGTTGTTGCATCTAAGTGAGCGAAAGTTGTAGCAGGCGCCGGGTCTGTTAAGTCATCCGCAGGAACGTAAACCGCTTGTACAGATGTAATAGATCCTTTTTTAGTTGAAGTAATACGCTCTTGCATCGCACCCATCTCAGTTGCTAATGTAGGTTGGTAACCTACCGCAGATGGCATACGTCCTAATAACGCAGATACCTCAGAACCAGCTTGTGTAAAACGGAAGATGTTATCCACGAAGAATAATACGTCTTTACCTTGACCTTCACCAGCACCATCACGGAAATATTCAGCAATAGTTAAACCTGATAAAGCAACACGAGCACGTGCTCCTGGTGGTTCGTTCATCTGACCGAATACGAAAGTTGCTTTAGAATCTCTCATACCTGGTTTGTCAACTTTAGCTAAATCCCATCCTCCATTTTCCATAGAGTGCATGAAATCATCACCGTATTTAATAATACCAGACTCTAACATCTCGCGTAATAAGTCGTTACCCTCACGAGTACGCTCACCAACACCAGCGAATACTGATAAACCACCGTGTCCTTTTGCGATATTGTTAATTAATTCCTGAATTAATACCGTTTTACCTACTCCGGCACCACCAAATAATCCAATTTTACCACCTTTTGCGTATGGCTCAATTAAGTCGATTACTTTAATACCAGTGAATAAAACTTCAGAAGAAGTAGATAATTCTTCAAATTTAGGAGCTTGTCTGTGAATAGGTAATCCGTTTTCACCTTCTTTTGGTAAATCACCTAATCCATCAATAGCGTCTCCAATTACATTGAATAAACGACCATAAATATCTTTACCAATTGGCATTTGGATTTGAGTCCCTAATGCAATTACTTCTTGACCTCTAGACAAACCATCTGTAGAGTCCATAGAAATTGTACGTACAGTATTCTCTCCTACGTGAGATTGAACCTCTAAAACTAATTTTGAACCATCTTTCTTTACGATTTCTAATGAATCATAAATTTTTGGAAGTTCGGCATCTTGATTGTTGAAAATCACGTCAACAACTGGACCGATAATTTGTGCAACTTTACCTGTAATTTTTGACATTACTTATGTATTTATTAAACAGCTATTTACGTTTCTAAAAAAAACACTATGTTTTCAGAGTGCAAAGATAGTATTTTTTACATTAAATAAAACCTATTTTTTTTGTTTTTTAGTAACTAAGTTTTCATCTTTTAAAAACATCTCTGAAATTATATAATAATCGCTCTATTAATCTTAAATCTTCCGTAATAATATCTGCTGTACCTGACATTTCTTGATGAAAAGCAATTTTTTTATGGTATGTTGTTTGTAATCCATCAGGCAATATAATATCTATTAGTAAATTATTTTCTTTATCAGGGGTAAGAGATATTGACTTAACTTTTCCCTTGATAATACCAAATTCTCTGTCCGGATAATTTAATAATCGAATATTTACATCCTGATTAATTTTTATTTTACCTGAGTTTAATGCTGGTGCTTTTATTTTGCCTATAAATTCTGATTTTTCTTGTGGAATAATTACAAACGTGCTTTCACCTGCATTTATCGTTTGATTTTCACTCCAAATTTGCATAAACGAAACTTGTCCCGCAATTGAAGAGCGAATAACATAAGCTAATTCCCATTCTACAATTGCTTTTTTAAGTTGATTAAGCGAAAGTGTAGTGTTTCTAAATAAGTTAACATCCTCTTTTGACTGATTAATGCTACTTGTTTTAGTATTTCTGTTTAAATCATTAGATGCAGAACGCAGTTGTGATATTTGAGAATTTAAACTATTTATATTTTTTTCTTGTTGTAAATACTCTACGTTTTTCTGTTCCCATTCTTGAGTAGAAATCACACCTTTGTCATAAAGTTTTTTATTTCTTTCAAGCTCTTGCTTTTTAAAATGTAATTCTTTTTGTGCAATTTCACTTTGTTCATTTAATAATGTTAATCGTTCATTTTGTCTTGAATACTCTATACTATGAGCCGTTAATTCTATTTCATAAGGTTTTAATTCATTATTTAATTTATATGCCATATAGTCTTTTTCAAATACACTATATGCACTTTCAATAGCACCAAAGTTTAGAAAAGCTAGTTTTTCTATAGGAAAACTGAATTTATCTCTATTAATTTTAAGTGTATCAACAATATATTTTAACAAAAAAACATCCTCATAATTTGCAGAGTTTTCAATAATTGCTAAAGGGGTGTTTTCAACCACATTTGTACGATCTTGAATGAGTATTCTTTCAATTCTACCCGTACTTTTAGCAATTATTTTTTCTGGTGGTAATTGGGTGGTTATGGTTATTGATGCTGTTATTATATCTGGATACTTGATGAACCATGAAAGAGCAATTAAAATAATTAAAAAGCCTGATAAAATTGTATTTCCCCATTTAAAAATTGTTTTTGGAGGGTGTGATAGTACATCACGGACTTCCTCGCTGTAAATATTTAATTCTTCTTCTTTATTTTCCATATCAATTACCCAGTTCTAATTGATTTTTAACTAATTCATAGTATTTCCCTTTAAGTGATGTAAGCTCTAAATTACTTCCTTGCTCAACAATTTCTCCATTCTCTAAAACAATAATATTGTCAGCGTTTTTCACCGTACTTAAACGATGAGCTACAATTACAGAAGTTTTTCCTGTAATAAAATTATTGAGGTTTTCCATAATTACTTTTTCATTATTAGCATCAAGAGAACTTGTCGCTTCATCAAAGAACACAAATGCAGGGTTTTTATAAACTGCTCGGGCAATCATTAACCTTTGTTCTTGTCCACCACTTAAACGAATACCAGATGTTCCTAATTCAGTATTATACTTATTGGGAAGTCGTTCAATAAACTCATCAATATTAGAAATAAAAGAAGCCTGTTTTAATTTTTCCCTATCAATCATTTCATTTTGTTCCGATTCAGAAATATTACCCGCAATTGTATCATTAAAAATAAATGTTTCCTGTAATACGGCACCACAATTCATTCTCCAATAATCATTATTAATATTTTTTAAATCAGTATCTCCTATGAGGATACTTTCTTCAGTTGGTTCATAGAATTTTAAAAGTAATTTAATTAATGTCGTCTTACCGCTTCCACTTGCTCCCACAATAGCAGTAGTTTTACCTTCAGGAATTTCAAAAGATAAATTTTTAAGTACGGACGACGAAGATTTACTTCCGTATTTAAAAGTAAGATTTTTAATGTGTATCGTTTTATTTTTGGCGAGCTCCTTTACTTTGTCTTCCTTTACTTCATCTTCATCATTTATAGAATGTACCTGCCATAACCTTTCCAAACTTATTTTTGCATCCTGCCAAAGTTGAACAAAGCCAATAAAACTTCCTAAAGGACTGTTTAGCTGACCCACTATGTACTGAATAGAAAGCATCATACCTAAAGTAATTTCTCCGTTCACAACAGCAGTAGCAGATAAAAAAGTTATGATGATGTTTTTTAGTTCACTGATAAAGTTAGAGCCAATACTTTGATATTGGGCTAATTTTAAACCACTCATTGAGGTTTTAAATAGGCTTATTTGTACTTGCTCCCATTTCCAACGGTTTTTTCTCTGGGAATTGTTTACTTTTATTTCTCTTACACCATTTATAATTTGAACTAAAGAAGTTTGACTTGCCGATTGCTCATCAAAGCGTTTAAAATCTAGTTCTGCTCTTTTTTTCAAAAAGAAAAAAGTCCAGCCTACGTAAAAAACGGCTCCAATGATAAAAACCAAAAATATTTTTAGACTATAAAAAGCTAATACAAAACCAAATACTAAAAAAAGTACAATAGAATAAATCATACCGAAAGAAGAAGAAGAAATAAATGCTTGTATTCTACTTAAATCAGTAATTCTTTGCAAGTGTTCTCCTGTATTTCGGGTGTCAAAGAAATTCACAGGAAGTTTCAACATTTTATACAGAAAATCTGAAACCATTTTTATGTGAAACCTTCCATTTATATGAAGCATTAGCCATTCTCTGAAAATACTAACTAGTGTCTGTGTAATAAAAAGTACAAGTTGTGCAATAAGTATTAGGTAAATAAACGGAATGTCACGGTTGTTTACACCTACATCTACTACTGATTGCATTAGAAAAGGTAGAAGAAACTGAATAACAATACCAACAACCAACCCTAAAAACAACTGATAGATAATTTTTTTATAGGGACGCAAATAAGGAATCAGAAATGAAAAACCTTTTGTTTTATCTTCTTCCTGTGAATGAAAATTTGCATTAGGCTCAAGCAATAAAACAAACCCTGTTTTGTCTGATGTATTTGTCCACGCTTCTAAAAAATCCTTATGTGCATATTCCAACAGCCCTTGTGCGGGATCAGCCACATAAATTTTGGTTTTAGAAGTTTTGTAAACAACTACAAAATGCTTTTGTCTCCAAGGAACAATAAACGGAGTGGGAGCTTCATTAACCAGACTTTCTAAAGAAATACGCATCCCAAGCGTACGCATTTCTATACATTCGGCGGCATCTGCAATCCCAGCCATATTTACTCCCGTTCGGGTAATCCCTGCTTTATCCCGCAAAAATTCTCTCGAAAAAGTCTTTCCGTAAAATTTAGCTATCATTCTCAAACAGGTCGGACCACAGTCACGATAATCCAACTGCCTGTAAAAAGGAAATTTTGTTTTAATCATTTATAGTTTAAAAATTATTTTTTCCATTTTACCTGATATGGATATTGTTCGTAAACAGCATTATCTTCATTAATTGTGTATCCTCTTTTTGCAAATTCTTCAGCTTGGCTTATTAAATTTTGATATTCGTCAACACGTTTGTTTAATTTATAAAAACACAAAGCTTTGTAATAAATTGCATCTGAAAATTCAGGATATTGATTAAGCACTTCATCAAATATTTTAACAGCATCATCATAATTTTCTTGTTCATATTTTGTTATAGCGTAATAAAACAAGTCTAAATGATGTGCTTCTTTAAACATTGCTTTTTGTTTTTCGATAGTTTGTTTAAAATAATTTTCTGCTTTTTTAAACTCATTTAGCTGCAAGTAAGACAAGCCGATATAAAACGAATAGGTATGGTCCATTTCATAACTGTCTCCCCAATTTGCAATACACTCTTCAAAATCTTTTATCGCGGCTTTATATGTTTTAGCAAAAACACATTTGATAAATGCTCTGTAAGGCAAGTATCTTTTAGCATCGCATTTTACTGCTTTGTCAATATACTCCATACCTACTTCGTATTTTTTCACTTTAAAATAAGGCATAGCTTTCTGCTGCCACAGATAAGCAATTGTGCTGTCTTTTTTTATCCCTGCATCAAGACATGCCTGATACTCTTTCATCATCAAAAAGTAGTTAATCTTATCAGCACAATCATAAACATATTCTTGTATAATTTGCTCCTGACGAACTTTCTTTTCTTCTTCCGTTTCCGTTTGTGACTGACATTGAACAGAAAGTAATGTAGTTATAAATAGTAATATGATTCTAAACATTAGTTCATCGGATTTAGTTTTATAAAATTGGAATATGTGAAATTGTATGGCTGATTATTGTAATTAT
>CANRKI010000086.1 GCA_947631175.1 uncultured Flavobacterium sp. | reverse complement strand
TACATTTAAATTACGGAATAATTGTGCACCTAATTTGTTTTTAGGTAACATTCCTTTTACAGCTTTTTCTACTAATAATGCTGGGTTTTTAGCTTGCATTACTTTAGCTGTTAAAAATCTTTGTCCTCCTGGGTAACCTGTATGACGAACGTAAGTTTTGTCATTTAATTTGTTTCCAGTTAAATTGATTTTTTCTGCGTTGATAATAATAACATTATCTCCACAGTCAACGTGCGGTGTATAACTTGGTTTGTACTTACCTCTTAAAAGCATTGCTACTTTTGTTGCTAAGCGCCCTAAGTTATGTCCTTCAGCATCAACTACAATCCATTCTTTTTGAACAGTTGCTTTGTTAGCTGATACAGTCTTGTAGCTTAAATTGTTCACAATAAAAATTATTTAATTAAACATTCCATTCCTAATTAAAGGAGTGCAAAAGTAATCATAATTATCAATTAAACAAAACAATAGCTTTAAAACTACTGTTTTTTTACAAGTTTTTTAATATTTTACTCTTTGCTTCCTTGTTATTCTTTTTCAAAGATAATTTTCATACCTGATTGATTTAGAGTGAATTTACCTTTTTCAAAGCTTATTTTTATTCGTGCAGGATCAAAGGTGAATTCGCTTTTAGTTTTAGCTGATAAAGGAAATTCGGATTGTCCGGTTGCTTGTGCGTATAGTTTTTTATCTTTTATAAAAATCTTTATTTTCATTGGGATTTCATTTGTTTTATAAATTCCCTCGTAACTTTCTAAAATAGCTGTATCAACCTCAATATCTGTAAAATCTGGAAATATAAAAGGTTGTTGATAATAAATGGATAGTATACCTACTGTTATATCATTTGTTACTGTGTTTACTCCATTATAAATTGTAGCGAACGAAAATTTTTCTGCGGGATAATATGCTACTAAAGTTTCGTACATATCAATTTTTCCGCCATGCCCAAACATTCTTCGATCGTTAAACGGAATAATAGCTAAACCTAATCCGTAACCTTCTTTAATATCTGTCATTAAGTTTAATGTTTCCTTTTTTACAAGTTTATGAGTAAATAAGCCATTAATGAAAGTTGTTAAGTCATTTGCAGTAGATATTAATCCTCCAGCACCTAAAGCTATTTTGTAATTTGTTTGTGCAAATTCATTCCATTGCGTATTAAAAGTATAACTTGGAACTTCAAAGTTAGTCTTGTTTGTTGGGTTGACTGATAAATAGGTATTTTTTAAGTTCAGTGGTTTACTGATTCGACTTATTAAATTGGTATTAAAATCTTTTTTAGTTATTTTTTCTAGAATTAAACTTAACAAAAAGTAATTCGTGTTAGAATATTCAGCCTTAGAGTTTGGTTCAAAAATTGACTCATATTCATATATTTTTTTCAGAACTTGTTCTACTGTTATTGTTTGATCATAACAATTTATTGCTTCGGTCGAGTTTATATAATCTTTTATTCCTGATTTGTGTCGTAATAAATCTTCGATCTTGATTTTATCTGCATTATCTACTTTAGGATAGTATTTAGATAATTTATCGGTTAGTTTTATCTTTTTCTCCTCTGTCAACTGCATAATCATAACGGCCGTAAACATTTTAGAGATTGAACCTATTCTGTAACGACTATCGTTGGTTGTAATTTGTTTCTCTTGTAGTTTATCACTAGAAAAAGTTTTATTGTAGATTGTGCTGTTTCCTAATTTTAACGAGAATTGACCTAACATTTTATCGTTTGTATTATAGTGCTGTAATAAGCTATCTATTTTTTTGATATTAGTTTGTGCATAGACACCTGAACTAAGTGCTATGAAAAGTAAAAGTATTTTTTTCATAATCTTGTTTTATATCATAAATTAAAATCAATGTATATGTATGCTTATAAAAATACGTAAATTTTAGCAAAAAAAAAGTGGTTGCAATGCAACCACTTAAAGTATAGGAAATTTTGTTTAAAATAGCATGTTTTACCAAAAGGGAAATTTATTTTGAATAACAGTTGTATAATTTTATAAAAATTACGTTTTTTTTTGTTAAATGTTTGGTAAAACATATTTTTTTAATATCACAAACCTAAAGTTTTGATTAATTTAATTCTATGACATTTGTCATTTTTATATTGAATTTTTTTAATGTGCTTCTAGCCAGTTTTTACCTTCACCAATTTCTACTTCTAAAGGAACAATCAATTTAAATGCATTTTCCATTTCGTGTTTAATCATTGGTTTAATTTTTTCTAATTCGCTATTATGAACATCAAAAACCAATTCGTCATGTACTTGTAAAAGCATTTTAGATTTCCAATTTTCGTGTGTTAGTTTTTTATGAATATTAATCATTGCAATTTTAATAATATCCGCAGCAGAACCTTGGATTGGTGCATTTACCGCATTTCGTTCGGCAGCACCACGAACAACAGCATTAGCCGAGTTAATATCCTTTAAATATCTGCGACGACCTAAAACAGTTTGTACGTAACCATTTTCGCGAGCAAAATCTATTTGTTCTGTAATAAAGTCACGTAAGCGTGGATACGTTTTGTAATATGCATCAATAAGTGCAGCACTTTCTTGGCGTGTTAAACTAGTTTGTTGGCTTAATCCAAAGGCCGAAACGCCATAGATAATACCAAAGTTTACTGTTTTTGCGTGGCTACGTTGCTCTTTTGTAACTTCGTCTAAACCTACATGAAACACTTTTGCTGCTGTAGCGCGGTGAATGTCTTCTCCGTTTTTAAACGATTGAATCATATTTTCCTCTCCCGAAATAGCTGCGATAATACGTAATTCAATTTGAGAATAATCGGCAGACATTAAAGTGTAATTTTCATCGCGTGCAATAAAAGCTTTACGAATTAAACGTCCACGTTCTGTTCGAATTGGAATGTTTTGTAAGTTAGGATTGTTTGAACTTAAACGTCCTGTTGCTGCTACTGCTTGCATGTAATCCGTATGTACACGTTGTGTTTTAGGATCAACTTGTTTTGGCAACGCATCGATGTAGGTGTTTTGTAATTTTACGACCTGACGGAATTCTAATATTTTTTGAACAATAACATTGTCTTTGGCTAAGTCACTTAAAATTTCTTCACCCGTTGCATATTGTCCGGTTTTTGTTTTTTTGATTTTACCACTTCCAATTTTTAGGCGATCAAATAATATTTCTCCTAATTGCTTTGGCGAAGCAATATTAAATGTTGTTCCGGCAATCTCATATATTTCCGCTTCAAGCGTTTTTACCTCTTCCGAAATTTTTTGCGACAATTCATTTAAAAAAGGAACATCTAAATTAATGCCTTCGTGTTCCATAGCTGCTAAAACTTTAACCAGCGGAACTTCGATTTCATTAAATAATTTTCGAGTCCCTGCTTTATCTAATTGTGGCTCGAATTTATGTTTTAGCTGAAAAGTAATATCAGCATCTTCAACAGCGTATTCTTTTACCTCTTCAATTTCGACCTCGCGCATTGATTTTTGGTTTTTCCCTTTCTTCCCAATTAAATCCTCAATTGGTTTAGGTGAATATCCCAAATAGGTTTCTGCTAAAATATCCATGTTATGTCGCATATCCGGATTAATTAAGTAATGCGCAATCATGGTATCAAATAAAGGTCCGTTTACTTTTATGTTGTAGTTTGAAAGAATTTTTAAATCGTATTTTAAATTCTGACCTACTTTTTCAATTTTTTCGTTCTCAAAAAACGGTTTTAATTGTTCTAAGATTTGAAGAGCTTCGTCTCGAGATTCTGGAAACGGAATATAATATCCTTGGTTTTCTTGATATGAAAAAGCAATTCCAACTAATTCAGCATTTAAAGCATCTAAACCTGTAGTTTCTGTGTCAAAACAAACACTTTTCTGAAGTAATAAATTCTGAACTAATATTTTTACACCAAAGCCAGGCTGAATTACTTGATATAAATGATCTGTATTGGATAAAGTTTTGTATGTTGAATAATTTTCTAGACCATCTTCGGGCATTTCAAAAAGTGAAAATTGATCCGAAGCTTCTGGTTTTTTATAATGTTTAGGCGTTGCAACTTCAAACTCATTTGTTGTTGACGCGACTTCATTAAAATCGGCACCATCAGCAAATAGTTTTGCAAATTGTTCTTGCATACGTCTAAATTCCAAATCCTGAAAAATAGCTTCGGTTTTTGCGGTATCTGGTTTGTCTAATTTATAAGTTTCTGCATCAAAGGTAACCGGACAATCTAGCAAAATAGTTGCTAATTTTTTAGAAAGTAACCCCAGTTCTTTCGCACCTTCAATTTTTTCTTTCATTTTTCCTTTTAGTTGATGCGTGTTTTCTAAAAGGTTCTCCATAGTGCCATATTCAGCCAAAAGTTTCTTAGCTGTTTTTTCGCCAACACCAGGTAATCCAGGAATATTATCAACGGCATCTCCCATCATTCCTAAAAAGTCGATAACTTGTTCGGGACGTTCTACCTCAAATTTCTCTAAAACTTCAGGAACTCCCCAAATTTCGATCCCATTGCCCATACGAGCAGGACGATACATAAAAATATTTTCGGATACTAACTGTGCATAATCCTTATCTGGTGTAACCATAAAAACCTGAAAACCTTCTTTTTCAGCTTGTTTTGCAAGCGTTCCAATTAAGTCGTCAGCTTCAATTCCAGGAACTTCAATAATTGGAATGTGCATCGCACGTAAAATTTCTTGAATATATGGAATTGCAATTTTTATAGCCTCTGGAGTTTCGTCACGATTTGCTTTATACTCGCTAAACATTTCTAAACGCGCTGAACTTCCGGCTTTGTCAAAAGCTACAGCTAAATAATTAGGGCGTTCGCGTTTTATTACATCTAATAAGGAATTCATAAATCCCATAATAGCAGAGGTGTCTAAACCTTTTGAATTTATACGCGGATTTTTTATAAAAGCGTAGTATCCTCTAAATATTAAAGCGAATGCATCGAGTAAGAAAAGACGATTTTGTGACATGATATTTTTTTTATAATCTTCAAAAGTACAAAGTTTGTTTTACATACTAAATTTATTTACTTTTTATTATAATCTTGTGAATATTTATTAACTTATTATCCTATATTTGATGTAATTACACTTTATTATTATGTTTTTATTTTATTTTGCCCTTTTTATCATTATTGCCGATTTATATGCCTACCAAATTATTAAAAGAATAACAAAAAGTAAGTTTTTAAAAACAGTTTATATTTTAATTACACTTTCAATTTTAGCGTATTTAGGATATGTTTTTTACGGTTTTGATAGAAAAACAGGACAAAATGACCGAACATTACTCGCTACTGGAGTTTTGTTAACTTTATACATTCCTCGCTTTTGGATTGCTATTTGCTTGTTTGTAGAAGATATTTTTAGAATTATTTTTGGTATATTTAATATCAACAAACAAAGTAAGTACAAAAATAAATTTTCCGATTTTTTACCTAATCGAACAAAATTTTTTGCTGTTTTTGGGGTTATTATTGCAGGAATTCATTTTTTCGCTTTTTTACATGGTATTTTTATTGGACGTTACAATTACCGTGTAATCGAACAAAATGTTGCCTCGGCAAACGTACCAGCAAGTTTTAATGAATTTAAAATCTTGCAGTTATCCGATATGCATTTAGGAAGTTTGGCAAGGCCTGATAAAATTAAAGAAGCAGTTAACCTTATCAACCAACAAGAATATGATATATTAGTTTTTACCGGTGATTTAGTAAATGCTCGTGCGGTCGAAGTCGATAAATGGAAAGATATTATTGCGAATATAAAAACACCTAAATATGGTAAATACGCTGTTTTAGGAAATCACGATTACGGCGATTACGTGAAGTTTGATACCGAAGCCGACAAAAAGCAAAATTTTAATCAAATACTTAAATCTTATAGCGATTTAGGTTTTACGTTGTTAAACAACCAAAACGTTGCAATTACAAACCAAAAGGACACCATTAGTTTAATTGGAGTTGAAAATTGGGGACGAAAATTCATTCAAAAAGGTGATTTAAAGTTAGCATCTAAAAATGTGAACCCCAATCATTTTAAAATATTACTTTCCCATGATCCGTCGCATTTTGAGTTAGAAGTAATTAATAATAAAACTTTTTACGACTTAACACTTTCTGGCCACACACATGGTTTTCAGTTTGGAATCGAAATTCCGGGATATTTACAATGGAGCCCAGTTAAATGGGTGTATAAACATTGGGCTGGATTGTATAACGAAAATGGTAGATATTTATACGTAAATCGCGGATTTGGTTATCATGGTTATCCGGGTAGAGTAGGAGTAAGACCCGAAATTACGATATTGACATTACAGTATGATCAAAATAAAAAGTATAATTAAATGTAAATTTTTATGTCAAAATTTGGAGATATTATAAACGTAAGCGTTCCCGTTTTAATTAATTTTTATACCGATTGGAGTGATTCGTCCTCACAAATGGTCGCAGTTGTGCAAAATGTTTCCGACACGCTTGGTGACACTGCTTACATTGTTAGAATTGACGCCGAAAAAAACAAGGAACTTGCCGCAGCACTTAAAATAATTGGACTTCCTACTTTTTTAGTGTACAAAAAAGGGCAAATGGTTTGGCGCGAATCTGGAATTTTACCAGCCGATACTTTAATCCAAGCTCTAACAAACGAAGATTAAATTACATCAAATTTCATCCCCTTATTTTTTAAAGCCACAATGGTTTTTGGCAAAGCGTATTTTAAATTTTTATATGCTTTTAAACTGTCGTGAAAAACAATAATCGACCCCGATTCTGCATTGTCCAAAACGTTTTTTAAACACATTTCGGGAGTAATATCCACATTGTAATCTTCGCTTAAAACATCCCACATAATAATTTTAAATCCCCTTTTGCGAAGCGTTTTACTTTGTAAAGGTTTAATTTTTCCGTACGGTGGTCGAAATAACTTATCCTTATTCGTGAGTTCTTTCTCACATTTCTCAACATTTTCCAGATACAAATCGGTAGCAGTTTCCCAACCTTTTAAATGATTAAAAGTATGATTCCCTATCTTATGTCCCGCTTGTAAAACTTGCTCATAAACCGCTTTGTTTTTTTTTACATTATCACCAATACAAAAAAAAGTTGCCTTTACATCATGTTGCGCTAAAACCTCCAAAACCCAAGGCGTAACCTCCGGAATCGGACCATCATCAAAAGTTAAATACACCTTTTGCTCGTTATTTTTAACACTCCAAATCTGATTTTTAAAAAACCATTTTATCCAAGGCTTCGTTTTTATGAACCATTTACTCATAAAACAAAAATACGGAATTTACACATTGGTAAACTCCGTACTTTAAAATTTTGCCTTCTTTTTTGGGCGTTACCTGCCTTTTAATGGGCAGGTCGGGCTGTTCGCTGTCGCTACTGCTTCATTTCATTTCGCAGTGAGCTCCACAAAGCTTCCATCCCTAACGCGTACAAGCCATAAGCTATTCCATATTACGTCCAAAACGTTCAAAAATTTTATTCCAACTATTAAAAACTGTTTTATATTTTTCATAGTATTCCGTATCATTATTGTCTTGCATCGTAATTAAGAAAGTTCTAAAAAACTCTAAATTCTGAGCAATTGTATAATAATTTTGATTCTGGAATTTTGTATCCGTTTTTTCGTAATAATTTAAAACCTCAATATGTTTGTTAATTACTTCATCTAAAGTTTTTCGAGCTTTATCTTTTTCACCAACTTGATAATATCCATTAATAAAAGGATCAACTAAAGTATAAAACCCAAACGTATTTATTGGGAATTTTTCCATAGCCAAATCAATTACCTTTTTAGCTTTATCCTTTTTACCTTCTTCTAAAAGCTTTTCGGTTAATCTAGCTAAGTTGGATCTGTAATTAATTACTTGGCGTTTTGTTTCAGGATCATGATACACATCAGGGTTTCCGTTGCTTCCTAAATCCCAGTTTGTTACTGTTTTGTACATCTTTTCAGAATCAATTGTTCCCATATCCAACGGACTTGCATTTCTTTGAAGTGGCGTTTTAATAGGTACCAATTGATAAACCATTCCGTTCAATTGTAAATATTCTTTTAACCAAATAAAATCATCATCACCAAAACTTCCTCCAGTGAAATGAATTGGTCGTTTCCAATCGCTATTTGCTAAAATATCTAGCATCATTAAACGATTTTTCATGATTGCTTGATCTTTAATTGTAATTACAATGTCACTCACAACCGAGTCTTTCTGCGATTCATTAATAATTCCGTATTTTAAAGCATTTTCTTTATTTACTGGAATTCTAACGTTTCTTGCTGGAGCTGTATTTACAACTTGGCCGTTGCGTAGCGTTTCCGTTCCTCTTGGGTCGTCAGATTTTATAAAATCTAAATACTGTTTTATGTTTAAAGTATCTTTTGTAATCTCTTTTACAATTACATAATCTCTGTGATTTCCTACATATTGATTGTGTGTAAAGGTGATAGGCACGCCTTCGCTTTCGTACGCCTTCGCTTTCATTTGATCAATGTACCAATCTGTATTTAATAATTGTGTGTTTACAATTCGAACGTCTGTTCTATAATTTTCAATTTCTTGTAAATACCATAGCGGGAACGTATCGTTATCACCAATTGTAAATAAAATGGCATTTGGTTCGCACGAGTCTAAGTAAGCTTTAGCCATTACCCAAGCGGTGTTTTTACCCGATCTGTTGTGGTCGTCCCAGTTTTGAGAAGCCATTAAAACAGGAGCTGCAAAAAATGATGTCGCCAACACTACAGGAACTGCAATTTTAGGTGAAATACGTTTTTTAATTTCTTCGTAAATAGCAAAAACTCCAAAACCTAGCCACATGGCAAAAACGTAGAATGACGGCACAACTGCGTAATCACGTTCACGTGGTTCAAAAGGTCTTTCATTTAAAAAGACTTTTAGTGCTAATGAAGTGAATAAAAACAGAATCAATAACACATAAAAACTTTTTTTGTCTTTATTGTAATGAAAAATTAATCCAATAAGACCTAAAATAAAAGGTAAAAAATAATAGGTGTTTCTACCCGGATTATTTGCGATATCAGAAGGTAGATTTTTTTGTGACCCTAGTCTAATTTCATCGATAAAATCAATACCACTTAACCAGTTCCCGTTTTCGTTGTCGTAACGTCCTTGTTCATCATTTTGTTTTCCAACGAAGTTCCAAAGCAAGTAACGGCCGTACATGTAACCAAACTGATATTCAAACATATATTGTATGTTTTCTATAAAACTTGGTTTTTCAATATCTAAATAAGGACCATAGGTTTTAAAGAACTCAATCATACCGTCGTCTCCAATTTTACCCATGCGGTATCCTTCTCTAACTCCGGTTACAATTTCAATTAATTCTTCTTCTTCTGCATAATCTGGTTTTATTGTAAAATCTGGAACAGAAGTGAACGACATGTAATTTTCTGCATGTTCTCTACTCCATAAACGAGGTAAAAATCCTACGTGATCTTCATTTGGATTTGATTCTGCATTTACATAATTGTTTACAATTACATATTTTCCTGATTCAATATCTCTTTCGTAGTTTGGTTTGCTATCCTTAAAAGGATTTTGGCTATTTGTTGGTGCAAAAGCATCCGTATAGTAAGGTCCCCAAAATGTGTTTTGTTCTCCGTACTGTTCACGATTATAATAGGCTAATAATTCGGCAGCATCTGATGGTTTGTTCTCATTAATTACCACATTTGCATTTGCTCGAATAGGTAACATTAACCAGGTTGTAAATCCTATGAATAAAAATAAGAAGGATAATGCAATGGTGTTGTATTTTCTTTTTTCGGGTTTATTTGTTTTTTTAAGTAAATAAATAAATCCACCAACAATAACCAATGCTGTAAAAATGGTACCCGAATTAAATGGCAAGCCTAAGCTATTTACCATAAAAATTTCGCTTTTACCAAATAATCCTAATATAAAAGGGAATAAGAATTTAAAGATAAAATATAGTAAAGCTACAATTAAAACATTTGCAATGATGAAATTTTTAATTGTAACGGTTTGATATTTTTTAAAGAAATATAACATTCCAATTGCAGGAATGGTTAGTAAGGCCATGATGTGAACCCCAAATGAAAGTCCAATGATAAACGAGATTAAAAGCAACCATCTATTTCCGTTAGGCGAATCCATTTCTTTTTCCCAATGTAAAGCAGCCCACATTAAAACAGAAATTAAAAGTGATGCCATTGCATAAACTTCGGCTTCGACAGCGTTAAACCAAAAGCTGTCTGAGAATGTGTATGCTAATGATCCAATAAAAGCACTTCCAATAACCATAATGGCATTTGATTTATTTGCTTCATTTTCATCAACAGTAATAAATTTCTGTAAAATCATGGTCATTGACCAAAACATAAATAAAATTGTAAAAGCTGATGATGCGGCACTCATCATATTCACCATATAAGCAACATTTTCTGGAGCTGCGGCAAACATTGCCATAAAAGCACCAATCATTTGAAATAGTGGCGCTCCAGGTGGGTGACCCACTTGTAGTTTTGCTGCAGTAGTGATGTACTCGCCACAATCCCAAAAACTTACTGTAGGTTCAAGGGTTATAGTATAGGTTGTAAGCGCAATTAAAAACACAATCCAACCTGTAATTGTGTTCCACTTTTTAAAATTAAAATTCATAACGTAACGATTTAATTTTCGCTTATATAGTATTAAGCTTACAAAGAAAAACTTTTTTTTTGAATAATTGTTGAAATAGAAAAAAATAGATTTTTTTGAAAAAAACATTTGGAGGTATAAAAAAAAGTTCTACATTTGCACTCGCAATCAGCAAGCGATGTAAGCGCTAGTGAAATTGCAAGGTATTGGTCTATGGTGTAATGGTAACACAGCTGATTTTGGTTCAGTCGTTCTAGGTTCGAGTCCTAGTAGACCAACAATAAATACATACTATGATATTTTAAAAATAGTATGGTCTATGGTGTAATGGTAACACAGCTGATTTTGGTTCAGTCGTTCTAGGTTCGAGTCCTAGTAGACCAACAAAAAGCCTCCTGAATTT
>CANRKI010000085.1 GCA_947631175.1 uncultured Flavobacterium sp. | reverse complement strand
AAAAAATAACGCCCAATATGTGTAATCATTTTCATCATAATTCTGTAAATATTGGCTAAATTACCAATTCGAGTTCAAATTTAAACGTACTTTTTTATTTTTTTTGTTTGGGCGTGCCACAAAAGCCTGCATTCGCATTTCGGCTTTTCTGTCGGGCTTTCGCCAGCACAAGGTGCTATGGCTCTATCCCTCACGCGCGCTGCCTATTTAAATAATTTATTCTTTATTTTTTGCCAACGATATTTGCGAACAAATTTTTCTTGTTCTGGTGTTACCAATTTTTCTTTTCCTTCGGCTTTGGCTTTAAAAAATCCTTTTATATAATCTAAAAACAACAAAGGCTTTCCTTTTTTCATCGCCAATTTAGCGGATGCAATACAAGTAATTACCAAACCATAACCTAAAGCATAAAAGGCGCCACCTTGTTTGTATCGTGCAGAGGCATCATAAACAGCTCCTGTTGGTTTTAAATGTTTAACCTGCAAACTTGTATCTACTTTTATCTTCCAATTATAAAATTTACAAAGTAGCTCATCTACCGTATCCCAACCCATAGCTGGTTTTAAACCACCTATTTGTTTAAATGCAGTTTTGCAATAGGCTTTAAAAGCCCCTCTAATATGATCGGTATCCGTTAAACTCTCTACAACCCAATTGCCATTTTTCTCAATTAAAGCCACACCGCCAACCATAGCGATTTGCGAATCTGATTTAAAATGTTGCAATACCGTTTCAAAATAGGTAGTTGGTAAAATTAAATCGGCATCCAATTTTACAATAATATCGTACGCATCATCTAAAACATCTAAGCCAGCCTGGAAAGCTCTAATTACTTTACTTCCGGGTAAATGTATCGAAGAGGATTGCTTATTAACCAAACGAATAAAATCGAATTTTTGTACAAATTCGTTCACTATTTCTGCGGTTTTATCGGTCGAACTGTCGTTAACTACCACAACTTGAGTAGGTAACACACTTTGTTTTACCAAACTTTGTAATGTAGCCTCAATAAAATCCTGCTCGTTATAAGCCGGAATAACAACATAATATTTCATGTATATCTGTAAATCTCACTGCAAATATCTTTATTTTTGCTGGTAAATAAAACTTTACTATGGGCTTTGCAAAAGTTTATGTCATTATTGTTTGGTATAATGGAGCAAAATGGGTGACACGAAACATTCAATCGTTATTAAATTCTAATATTCCGGTGCAAATTATTTGTATTGATAATTGCTCGACCGATCAAACCGAAACGCTTTTAAAACAGTTTCCACGAATTACCTATATAAAAGCACCTAGTAATTTAGGTTTTGGTAAAGCCAACAATATTGGAATCGATTTGGCTCTAAAACAACAAGCGGATTATGTTTTTTTACTAAATCAAGATACTTGGATTTATCCTGAAACAATTGAAAATTTAGTGAATGCCGCCAAACAAAATCCGGAATATGGCATTGTAAGTCCGATACATTTGGCACCAAATGAAACAGATTGGGATCTTAATTTTAAAACGTATTTTGACAGAGCAACTTTTGCCGAAAACAAAAATTTAGTTGAGGTTCCGTTTGTTAACGCGGCAGCTTGGTTAATTCCGTACCAGGCTTTACAAAAAGTTTCGTATTTTGAACCTTTATATGGTCATTATGGCGAAGACCGAAATTTTGCCGACCGTATGCTGTTTCATAACTTTAAAATTGCGGTTGCCACAAATGCTAAAATTACACACGATAGAACGATTGTTCGAAATTTTAATAAAGACATTATTCAATGTCAATACAAAATACTTTCTATTTTATTGGATCCTAACAAATCCGAAAAAAATGCAAAACGCGAAGCTTTAAAAAACGTAATCGGTTTACCCAAATACTTTTATAAGTTTTATGGGTTTAAAAAAGCATTTTCGTTATTTTTAAACTTAAATTCGTATTACAAAGCCCAAATGCAAAATTGGGAACAACTTAAAAAAGCCAGAAGTTTCTATTAAAGATGACTGATAAAAAACAAACCAAACAAATTATAGGTTACACACTAATTAATTATATCGGTATTTTAATTGGTATTGTATCCACTTTGTATATTTATCCGTTGGATACCGAGTTATTGGGGATTTTTAGATACATCGATTCGTGGGCGCAAATGTTGTTTCCTATCATCACTTTAGGATCGGCACAAGCGTTAATTCATTTTTATCCTAAATTACCCGAAAATCTTCAAAAAAAATTATTTGGATACAGTATTGTTTCAATTTTTAAACTGAGTTTTTGGGTTACACTTTTAGTTTTTATCGGATATTTTTTTGTGAACGATTTAAATAAAAACTATATTTTTTACAGCTTGCCTATTGCTTTGACTTTGGCTTTAATCGAACTTTTTAAGCGTCAAGCAACAAATATAGAAAAGTTAGCGATGCCTACTTTGTTCGAAAAAGTAGTTCCTAAATTGGCTTTGCCTTTTGTTTTTTTATTGCTGTTAGGCGGTTATATATCTAATATTTTAGGTTACATTTTGTATGTTTTAGCCTTTGTTTTTATAATTGTAGCCATTGCAATCTATTTAAAAAAGCATTACAACTACCAGCTTACTTTTACATCAACCGATCTATTCTCATCTATTTCTAAAAAAGATTATTATCGATATAGTTTGTATGCTTTTGCTGGAAGTTTTGGATCGTTTTTCGCCTTTCGTATCGACTCGTTAATGATTCCGAATTTTATAAGTTTAGAAGCAAACGGAACATACAACATTGGCGTTACCCTTGCATCTACTTTAGCCATACCAGCCACAGGAATTTTTGCTTTGCAAGCTCCGCAAATTTCAAAACTAATTAAGTCCGAAAACTGGACCGACTTAAAAATTAAGTATGTAGAAACGGCTAAACTTTTACTTTTTATCGCCGCTATTTTTTACGGTAGTGTTTTATTGGGTATGGAACCTTTGTTTAACGCGTTACCAACTAAAGATAAGTTGTTACCTTCGTTACCCGTAATTTATATTTTAGGCGCAAGTATGTTTGTAAATATGAGTACGGGTTTTAACAGCGAAATTATTTCGTACTCCAAATATTATCGATTTAACTTAATAACCATTTTTATTTTGGTGTTTTTAAACATTGGTCTAAACTATTACTTTTTAGCCTTTACTAGTTTAGGAATTTATGGAGTTGCGTATGCTTCTTTACTTTCGATGACTATTTTTAATGTAATTAAAACCGCTTTTATATATTTTAAATTTAAGTTATTGCCTTTTAATAGTAGTTATTTTAAAATTTTAGCCATTTGTATATTTGCTTTTGGAGTTGCTTATTTACTACCAAGCACAACAATTAATTTATTAGATATTTTTATTAAATGCGGAATTTTTGTGTTAATCTCATTTGTGTTGGTTTTTAAATTACGTTTGATTTATGAATTAAACAAAATTATTAAATTTAAGTTTTAACCTACATTTTTGTTATGTAATTGTTATCTAAATGTTTTTTTTTTGTTTTTTTTAAAATTTTTTAGTCAAAATAGTATTAAAAATTTAAAAATTTTATTTTTAGCATTATTTTTTTTGTTAAATTATATTGATTGTATAAATTTGGCCTTATTAACTAATTAAGTAATATGAAAAAAGTATTTATGACATTAGCTGCTGTTGTAGCTATTGGTTTTGGAGCAAATGCTCAAACAGGTGATGTGAAATTTGGTTTTAAAGGTGGTTATAACTTAGCTAACTTAGGTGGTGATGTTGAAAACAACAAAGCGTTATCTGGTTTTCATTTAGGTGGTTTTGTTGAAATTCCTGTAAGCGAAAAATTTGCAATTCAACCAGAAGTTTTATACTCTGCTCAAGGTGCAAAATATGAATATTCTGAGACTTTTGGAGGTATGACTTTAAGTTATAAATTTGACGATAAGTTAGATTATATTAACATTCCTGTTATGGCTAAATACTATGCTACAGATAAATTAGCATTAGAAGCAGGACCACAATTTGGATTTTTAGTTAAAGCTAAATCTGATGGAGAAGATATAAAAGACTATGTTAAATCTTTTGATTTTGGTTTAGGAATTGGTGCTTCTTATTTCTTTACAGAAAATATTTACGCTGGTGCTCGTTATAACTTTGGTTTATCTAACATCTCAGATGATACTGATGCTGATGATTATAAAGTTAACAACCAAGTATTACAAGTTTCTGTAGGTTATAGATTCTAATAAAACAAAATCCCCAAGCAATGCTTGGGGATTTTTTAATTTATATTTCCAATACAAACGTATTTAATATCTACAAAATAATCTAAACCGTATTTCGAACCTTCTCGGCCTTGCCCAGATTGTTTTACTCCACCAAAAGGTACAACTTCAGATGAGATTAAGCCTTCGTTAATACCAACAATTCCGTATTCTAAATTTTCGCGAACACGCCACGAACGGTTTAAATCGTTGGTATAAAAATAACTTGCCAAACCATAAATAGTATCGTTTGCCATTGTAATGGCTTCTTCTTCCGTTTTAAATCTGAAAATAGGAGCAATTGGTCCAAAAATTTCTTCTTGCGCAAATAGCATTTCACTTGTTGCTTCGGTAATAATTGTAGGTTCAAAAAACTGAGGTTCGATTGCATTACCGCCTAAAATAACTTTTCCGCCTTTTGCAATTGCATCAGCAGTCATATCTTTCATACGCTCAATTGCTCGTTGGTTAATTACTGGCCCTAAATTTACATCAGCTTCTAATCCATTTCCAAGTTTTAAAGCTTTTACTGCTTGTGTAAACTTTTCTACAAATAAATCATAAACATTATCTTGTACTAATATTCGATTTACACAAACACAAGTTTGTCCGCTAAATCTAAATTTTCCGGCAATTGCACCTTTTACAGCTAAATCAATATCAGCATCTTCAAAAACAATAAAAGGAGCATTTCCGCCCAATTCTAAACTTAGTTTTTTAAGCGAATCCGCGCATTGCGACATTAAAATTTTACCCACTCGTGTAGAGCCAGTAAATGATATTTTGGCAATTTTTTTATTTTCGCATAATTCCTTACCCATTTCAGAGGCATCAGCACCAACAACCGTATTGATTACACCTTTAGGAAAACCTGCTAAATGAGCCAAATAGTTAATTGCAAGAGCAGTTAAAGGTGTTTCTTCACTTGGTCTAACCACAACAGTACAACCAACGGCTAAAGCTGGTGCAATTTTTCGGGTAATCATAGCTATTGGAAAGTTCCAAGGCGTAATAGCACCAACCACACCAACGGGTTCTTTTAGAGTGATGATGCGCTTATCGGCTGTAAATCCAGGAATTACATCGCCATAGTTTCGTTTAGCTTCTTCGGCAAACCACTCAATATAAGCGGTTCCGTAATCAATTTCACCTCGGCTTTCAGCTAAAGGCTTTCCGCTTTCCAAAGTCATTATTGTAGCAATTTCTTCTTTATGTTCTTGAATTAAATCGTACCATTTTAAAAGAATTTTACTTCGTTCTTTCGCCGATTTTGCTTTCCAAGGTTTAAAAGCCTCGTGCGCCGCATCAATAGCTACTTTTACTAAACTTCGATCTTCATCATAAACAGTGCTAATTACAGATAAATCCACTGGATTTTTCACCTCAATTTTTGTGGTACTTTTATTTATCCATTCGCCGTTTATAAACGATTTCTCGAATATTAAATCTTTATAATTGCTCATTTTTTTTCCGTATTAATCAAAAAGAATAACTTGTCTAATAGCATCGCCTTGAGCTAATCTTTCAAATCCTTCATTAATATCTTCTAACTTTAATCGATGTGTTATCAATTTATCAACAGGTAACTGTCCATTTTTATATAACTCTAAAAAGTTAGGAATATCTATTTTAGGAACACAACTTCCTAAATAACATCCTTTTAAAGTTTTTTCTTGACCAACAAGTAGGAGCGGATTTAAGCTTAAACGAGCATCAGGATGCGGAAGTGCACCTGTAACGGTAGTTCCTCCTTTTTTTGTTGCGTTAAAAGCGAAGTCTAATGCTGGCATTGCACCTGCAAATTCAACAGATTTATCAACTCCACTAGTTGTTATTTCTTGTTTTAATTCGTTTAAGGCCGAATCATTTTTAGAATTAATTACGTGAGTGGCTCCAAAATCTTTAGCAACTTGTAACTTTGAGTCATTAACATCGGCTGCGATAATTTTTGATGCACCAGCAGCTCTTGCTCCTAAAATTGCCGAAAGACCAACTCCGCCTAAACCAACAACTAAAACAGACTCGCCCGCATGAACATTTGCTGTATGAACAACTGCTCCAACTCCTGTCATAACAGCACAACCAAAAAGTGCTGCAATTTCGAAAGGATATGATTTATCAATTTTAACTAAAGAATAAATAGAAGCAATAGAATACTCTGCAAAACCAGAAACACCTAAATGGTGGTAATAGGTTTCACCTTCTTTATTTTTTATTTTACGATCCCCGTTTAAAAGTTCACCTGCATTATTTGCAGCGGCACCTGGGTTACATAACGCGGCACGACCAGAGGTGCAATATTCACAATGTCCACACGATGGTAAAAAGGCAAAGACTACGTGATCACCAACTTCAAAATTTTTAACGCCTTCGCCTAATTCAACAATTACACCGGCAGCTTCGTGTCCTAAAACCATTGGTGTTTGTCGTGGTCTATTTCCATCGATAACTGATAAATCAGAGTGGCAAAGCCCCGCGGCTTTTATTTGAACGATAACTTCATCACGACCAGGTTTTCCTAATTCTACTTCTTCAATTTTTAAAGGCTTTGAATCGGTATAAGGTCTAGTATGTCCACCTATTTGGTGTAATACAGCAGCTTTAGTTTTCATATCCTTTAAGTATTAATTATAAAATTCGTTTGGACCTTTTTTAAATTCACTCCACTTAATTGGATCGTGACCTGTTACAACTAAAGCGTCATGTCTGTCAGCTAATTCATGAAGTTTTTTAACCGAACGTACAGCATCTACTGTTGAAGCTAAAAAGCCTGGTAATGCTTTTTCATCCCAATGATCAGTTGTGTAAGCTGCATCCACTGCTAAAATTATTGATCCTGAATTTGGTAATGTAATCATAAAGCTACAATGACCTGGTGAATGTCCTGGAGTAGGAATCATTTTTACAACACCATCTCCGTATAAATCAAAAATATCGTTATAGTTTAATTCTAAAAATTGCCATTTTAAACCTGGTTTATCAAAATCCTTACGAATATAACCACCTGCTGCAAACCAATCCGGTGTAAAAGCATACTCGTATTCACAACGCTGAACTACATGTGTAGCATTCGGGAAGTTACCAATAGCACCTGTATGATCTAAATGTAAATGAGATTGTAATACAAATTTTACACTTGCTGGATCAATTCCCAAGCTTTCAAGAGTATTCACACAACCTTCAGATTCTTCCATCACTGGCCAATACACTTCTGTAATTCCACCCCAATGTCCAACAGGATCTGTTGCACATAAAACAGAGTTTCCTCCATCAATTACAATATTTCCTTTAGGATGTGTAATTAAATACCAAGGTACCGGAATTTCGTACGGATCTTGTGAAGCATTCATTTTAATGTTATTTTCTTTACATTTCAAAACACCTGTTTGAAACATATAAAGTCGGATTTCATTTGACATAGTATAAATTGTTTAAGTTTTGCTTCTTCAATTTAAGGTTTAAAATTTAAAAGTGCTCTTTTTTAACATATAATTTTTAATAGATTCTTTTTAAACTTATAAAAACGGACAATGAAAAATATCAAATAAAAAAAACGAGTAACTAAAAAGTCACTCGTTTAATTATACCATTCACCTCGATGAGGTTTTAAAGCATCTCTAATTTCAATCATCGTTTCTTGGGTAACAATCATGAAAGCAATAAAATGTACATCGTTAATTTGCTCTACTCCAGTTTCTTTTAAAATATACTTTTCAATATCAATATATTCGTTTAAATGGATAACGTGATGTTTGGCAATTTTTTCTGCATCGGGACCTTTAAAATCCCAAATCAATTTTAATTTTTTACTCATTGTATACTAATTAGCCGTGCGCTACTTTAGAAAAATAATTAATAATTAATACTCCTGTAATAATAAAAGCAATACCAATTATTGCAGGAATATCTATAGCTTGTTTAAAAATAAATATCGAAACCAATACGGTTAAAATAATTCCAACTCCAGCCCAAATAGCATAAGCAATACTTAAAGGAATGGTTTTTATGCTTAAGGATAAACAATAAAAAGCAATAACATAAGTAACAATAACGACTACCGAGGGAATGAGTTTACTAAAACCTTCAGAAGCTTTTAAAAAGCTAGATCCTATCACTTCAAAAATAATGGCTAAGCCTAAATATAAATATCCCATATTTTAATTTCAAACATTACAAATTTACACTTTTAAAACACCAATAAAAAATACTAATTTTGTAGCCTAATTATTGTATAATAAAAATATACCCAATGCCAAGAGAATTACAAATTCAAGTTTCGCCAGAGGTTGCCGCTACGCCAGCTATGCTTAAAGATTTTTTAGCAAAACTTACCCTGGTAAAACCTATCGAAATTAAACATTTTACCATTTTAAAACGTTCAATTGATGCACGCCAACGCAGCATTAAAATTAACTTGAAGGTTTTAGTTTTTTTTGCCGATGAAGAAATTGTAGAACAAGAAATTACTTTACCAAATTATAAAGATGTAAGCCAAGCTCCCGAAGCAATTGTTGTAGGAGCAGGGCCAGCAGGTTATTTTGCTGCTTTACAACTTATCGAGTTAGGGGTAAAACCCATTGTAATCGAACGCGGAAAAGACGTTCGTGGTCGCCGTCGCGATTTAAAAGCAATTAATATCGATCACGTAGTAGATCCTGATTCTAATTATTGTTTTGGTGAAGGTGGTGCCGGAACGTATTCCGACGGAAAGTTATACACCCGATCTAAAAAACGTGGCGATGTAAATCGCGTACTCGAAATTTTGGTTGGTTTTGGTGCAACTAAAGATATCTTGGTAGATGCACATCCACACATTGGAACAAATAAACTTCCAGGAATCATGCAAGCCATGCGCGAAAAAATAATCGAGTTTGGCGGTAAAGTATTGTTTGATACCCGTGTAGTTGATTTTATTATAAAAGCCAACGAAATACAAGGTGTTGTTACACAAAACGGAGATAAAATTGAGGCTAAAAAAGTAATTTTAGCAACCGGTCATTCTGCTCGCGATATCTACGAATTGCTAGATCGTAAGCAAATATTTATCGAAGCAAAACCCTTTGCACTTGGCGTTCGAGCGGAGCACCCGCAAAGCTTAATCGATTCCATTCAGTATTCTTGTGATTACCGTGGTGAGTTTTTACCACCTGCTCCATATTCTATCGTAAAACAAGTTAACGGTCGTGGTATGTACTCATTTTGTATGTGTCCTGGTGGTATTGTTGCGCCATGTGCAACCGCTCCGGGCGAGGTAGTTACCAACGGTTGGTCGCCATCAAAACGCGATCAGGCAACAGCAAATTCCGGAATTGTGGTTGAGTTACGATTAGAAGATTTTAAACCCTTTGCTAAACATGGTGCCTTAGCTGGTATGGAATTCCAAAAAGCCATCGAGCAACGTGCATTTAAAGTTGCCGGAGGCACACAACGCGTTCCAGCGCAACGAATGGTCGATTTTTCTCAGAAAAAAGTTTCGGCAGACATTCCTAAAACATCCTATGTTCCTGGAACAACTTCGGTAGAGTTGGGCGAAGTTTTCCCTAGTTTTATTACCGAAACCATGCGTCAAGGTTTTGCCGAGTTTGGTAAATCCATGAAAGGATATTTCACCAACGACGCCATTTTGCATGCGCCAGAAAGTCGAACTTCCTCGCCAGTTCGTATTCCTCGCGAGGACATCAGCTTGGAACACCCACAAATTAAAGGGCTTTACCCATGTGCCGAAGGTGCGGGGTATGCCGGCGGAATCGTTTCCGCAGCCATTGATGGTGAAAAATGTGCCATCAAACTTGCTCAAAGTTTATTCGCTTAAAATATAAAAATCGAGAATGTTTACGTTCTCGATTTTTTTTATTTGTAGCGTTAGCTTTCGTCTTTTCAAATCAAACAAAACCTCCCGCTTTTCGCTTTATCTTTTATTTTTTTATTCACTTCGTTTCTAAAAAAAATAAAAGGATGCCGCTGCAATCGGGGCTAAAAGCATAGTTTGGTTATAAGTTTTAGATCCAAAATTAATCCTCTCGACTTCCGTCATCCGCCATACGCACCAGCTTAGGAATAAATTTAGCAATAACATCTACCAAATCTTTTTGTGCCTCCATTACCTGATCGATGTTTTTATATGCCATTGGAGCTTCGTCCAAACCAGCGCCAATTAGCGTTACGTTATGATCGTTTAATATCGATTTAAATTCTGTTTTGCTAATTTCTTTTTTAGCTTGAGTTCTACTCATCTGCCTGCCCGCCCCATGCGACGCCGATTGAATAGCATTTGTCTCACCTTTCCCACGAACTAAAAATCCAGGCGCAGTCATCGATCCAGGAATAATTCCCATCACATCTTTACTTGCTGGTGTGGCACCTTTTCGATGTACAATAACTTCTTCACTATTCCATTGTTCTTTCCAAGCAAAATTATGATGATTTTCTACTTTTGCTAAAATCTGAGCTCCTAACGCTTTTGCCATTTTAGCGTGAATAATTTCGTGACAAGCCGATGCATAATCCCCAGCCAAATTCATCGCCAACCAATATTCTTGCCCTTCGGTTGTGCTTAAATCCAAATACGCTAAATTTTTAGCCTCTGCCGGAAGTTTGCAAACACTTTTTGCCAATTGTGTGTAATGTGAAGCTATGGTTGCACCAAATCCGCGCGATCCCGAATGTGTCAGCAAAGCAACATATCGTCCTTTATCTATATTTAAAATTGCATCACGTTCCGTAAATTCTATAATTCCGAACTCAACAAAGTGATTACCACCACCCGAACTCCCTAATTGTGTCCAAGCTTTATCTTTTAAATTTTTAAGTAACGTATTCTCGTGAAATAGTTTATTTTCTAATACCTCGTGGTCGGCTTTATACTGCCCTTTAAATCCATTTCCTGCTCCAAAATTAGATTGAG
>CANRKI010000084.1 GCA_947631175.1 uncultured Flavobacterium sp. | reverse complement strand
GAGACGATATAGACGATGCATTTAATTTTTAAAACAAATGAAAAAAGGAATTGACGAACTTTCAGATATTATCTGGAACGGAAAAACCAAAAACATTTCTCAAGGAGTTACTTGGGATTAAAAAACCATTAATCACTTTGTTTGTATCTAATCTTACTAAGATATTAATAGATACAGCTAACTACCCTAGTTCATTAATTTGTTCTAGGGTTTTTTATTTTATATACACTCCCCCTCATCCTAATATATAAATATATACATACCCATATAAACTATTTTACATACCCCTTATATAAAAACATATACCCCCATTTATAAAATAACTTTTATTCCCCAGTAAAACAATTTACAGAAAAAAGTTTGAAACTATATCTTTCTACCCCAATAACAGATTAAATATAATTAAAATAATAAATGATATTAAAATATTGTATACACGATAATAAAAATATTATATACGCTGTATCAAAAGTATTACATACACTATATTAAAACTATTATACACATGATATTAAAAGTACTATATACATAGTATTAAAATTATTACACATGCAATATTAAAATCATTATACACACGGTAGGTGTGTGGATGACTTATATATTTTGACACCCCAACTTTTTCAACAACCCCTCCTATACCCCCTTATTTAGAATTAGTCTAAATTGAAATTAAAATGTTTTTGTCTTTTTAGTTTGTATTTTTATTTTATTTGTTTTAAGACGTTATTTTTACTATTTATATACGTTTGTATTACTTTTGTTTAAAACTCTCTCAAATCAAATGTTTTGATATTTATACTCGTTTATTTTATTATATATTATTATTTATATATATATAATAGCTTTTTAATTTTTTACATAAAATAGGAGTATATATTTATACATTCTATTTATGTTATTATGTAGCAATTTATTATATTTATGCTCAGAAATTACAATTTCCTGTATTTTGACCAAAAAAATTTGCATTCGTAAACCCTTGTAAAATAAGGCTTTAAAAATTATTTTCATTTTTTTGTAATTTTTTTACAATAAATATTTTTTTATATCGTTTTTTCGTTATAGATTTGCAGTAACAAAACAACAAAATAACTTTAAAACGCTAAAATGTTAAAATTGTTAAAATTTACAATAATATCTTTTAATTATTGTTTTATAAATAAAGGCTTTACAACTTGTATTTAAAACCGCCTACTATATAATAAATAAACCGCTTTATTAGTTTATTATATATAATAAAGTTCTTTGACATATTGACCGTAACGGCTAGACCGTAAAACAGTATTACAAATAGGTACGGCTATTTAATGTAAAATAAATTTTATTTTATGGAGGCGGGAATTATGCACCTATAACGGATAATATAATAATTATCTTAAATCTGAAATATAAACGCATAAATAGTCCTTTGTACATTTGTTGTAATTCGGAGCGATACCGACAAAGGACACTAAATTTTAAAAATAAAAAATTATGAAATATTTTAAAAATATCAAATCGTTAGACGAGTTAAAAAATCTATTTCGCCAATTATGCAAAGAATTACATCCAGATAAAGGAGGGAATACAAAAGAGTTTATTATTATGTTTAACGAGTATGACAGTTTAAAAGATTCTTTTAATAATAATAATGAAAATCAAGGCAAAAATATAAACTCGGAAAAGTTTTATAATATCTTACAGCAGCTTGATAAACTAGAAAATATAAATATTAGTTTTGTTGGCTCTTTTATATGGTTGACAGACATAATTGAGGGCTCAATGTATAAACAAAAAGATATTATAAAATCGTTTATTTTTGACGGTTATAATTTAGCTCGTTGGGCTAGCGCAAAAAAATCCTGGTACTTTTCGCCTTCTGATTATAGTGCACCAAAAAACAAAAAAAGACAAAGTTTAGACGAGATAAAAACAAAATACCAAACTAAAGAGTATAAAACTAAAGGAGTAACAAAAATTTTTTAAATTATGGAAAGTATAAATTTTTTAATTGCAGTATCTATTTTACTATTTATCTTGTATTTAGACTTTAAATTTAAGCCGAGCAAAACAGTATCTAATTATATATACTTATTTGTTGTATTCATGTTTATTTTATGTTTGTCTGGTTTCCTTGAATATGTAATTGATAAATTTTTAGGATAATGGAGAATATTACAATAATTCGAGAAGTAGTGAGCACATATTTTTGGACTGATAAACTATATAAAAATAATAAACTTTTTGCAATAGTTACGAATCCACGTGCCATATATAGGGCAAAAACATACACTTATAATAATATAGTGTATAATATAGAGAAGTTCGAACGTATAAATAAAAAACAATATGAATATTGACAAACAATTAAGCCAGTATAGACAATCGAGTATATATACAAAAATTGAGATTGAGCGATTAAGAAAAGATAAAGTTCAAAACGCTTTTAAATCAATACTTTTAATCTACTATATAGATTTACAAAAGCATATTAATAATAAAATATTAATTCTAACTTTTTTACAAAATTCATTAAACTAAAATATTATGTTAAATACTTTGAATTACTCAGACTTACAAGCAGGCGATTTAATAAGAATTTGCAACGATAACAGACTACTTAAAATACCTTTTAAAGATTTAAAATTTTTACATCCGATAGAATTTTTTGAAATTGAAATTTTAAACGACAACGGTTTATGTAAGTATATAGATAGTAAAACTAAATTACATATTTCAGAAATAGAAAGGAGTATTAATTCTTTTTATATAGTTTTAAGAGGACAAGCAAATAAAGAATTATTTTTAAATAGTCAGTTTTTTAATATTGAAATTTCAAGGGAAGAACAACTAGAAATAGCAAAAAAATATTTTTTAATCTAATAAAATTACAATTATGATAAACACAAACCACCATACAGTATTAATATCTTTTAAAAATACTACTGAAAAGAAAATTTTTAACACTACTATACAAAGTAGTGAACAATTAAAAGACTTTTTAAAAGCAGATAACAAATATTTTAAAGTAGATAAAATATTATTATTTGATAATACTCAAAATAAGTTTAAAACTACAAACAAGAATTTTTTAAAATCCTTATTTAGTTATAACCTTGAATTATTAGAACTTTTAAACCTTGTGTAATATGATAGCAACTAATAAAATTACTATTAAAGTAAAAGCAAACAAAAGCAAAAGAACTCTCACAATTCGTAAAATAGAAAATAACAAAGTCTATGTTAAGTACAGAACATATAAACTAAATAAGGAGGAGTTTGAAAGTTGTTTAAATAATACGTCAAACGATTGGCAATATTTTTTAAACAATTCTAACGATTATTATAAATTATAATTTAAAAGCTTTTTTAAATAGCTTAATTGGGTTAGATAGGTATGCAACTTCTGATTTGTTAGAATTAAATAGCAGTTATAAATTAACTTTTGAATACGCTAACAATAAAACAGAAATTTGGGGAGAAGTAGAAACAATTAATAATGAATTAATACCGTTTATAATAGAATTATTTAATAATAAAGTTGTAGCGGCTTATTTAGATTAATTATGCTAAAAGATCTAAATACAACACGCAAAGTAATAGAGCTTACAAGTAAGAAATTAAGTTTATTACAAGAACTAGAACAGACAATTTTATTTGAAAATGAAAATATTTTGTTCGACCTTGTGCAACTCCCTTATAATTATATGTTGTTTGACAAGCAAGGTAAAGAATTATACTACGGAAGTTTAACAGAAATAAAAAAATGGTTAAACTTGCGAAAATACGATTTTGAAAAAAAATGTTTTTATTCGTAAAAAAATTTAATAAAAAAGTTTGTAATTAAATTACAATTATATATATTTGTAACAGATAAAGAAAAACAAAAAATACAATATTATGGTAATAGAACTAACAACGCAAAGATTTTTTAAAAATCCAGATACCAAAACAACGTATTTATTACGAGAGGAAGAAAAAGAAATTTTAACAGAAGATAGATATAATAAATTAACCTCCAAAGATTGGGCAAAATTTAATAGACGTTTAGGAGGAGTTGAAATATTTAAATATAATTATACTTCTTTCGGCAAAAAAGTAATTAAAATAATTTCTATAAGTCCAGACAGACAAAACAAAATAATTTATAATATCAATTTTAAAAACTAATCCTTATAAAAAACATTTTGAAGATGATACACAACCTCGTTATGTATTCAAAGTAAAATTAAGTAAAGGTAAAAAAAGTTTTACTTTTGAGTTCGGGCAAAGTATCTATAAAGGAGGCGAAGAACCCACAATTTATGATATACTAACTTGTTTGCAAAAATACGATATAGGTGATTATATAGATTTTATAAATACGTTCGGGTACGATGCGACAAAAGAAAGTCAACGTGTGTACAAAGCAGTTTTAAAAGAGTTCGGAAATATGCAAAGACTTTTTACAAGTGAAGAATTAGAGTTATTAAATATAATTAATTAAAGATATACAAAAATGAAAAAAGAAACATTATTGAAGAAGTTAGGAACGTTTAAAAAAGCTGAACAAGTACAAAACAATCAAACAAAATTAGTTTTTGAAAAAGGAGTTTTATTTCAGTCTTACGATAGCTTAATAGCTATAAGATTAAAAACAGACGGCGTACTATATTTATTTAAACACTATAATTATAGTAAAACTACAAGTAAATATTTAAATGAAGTTTTTGGAGTAACATCGTCCGAAGTAACAAAAGAGCTAGAACGTAAAAACGATAATTATAAATTAATTAAAGAATAATAAAAATAGTCTATATAGGTTAGAAGAAAAAACAACACTAAAACTAAACCTAATCTTTATATAAGATACTTTTAATCTATATAGCTTTTTATATCATCGGGCGAATTTAATATAATTAGTAATATATAAAAGATAAAGAAAATGAATAATATAGCAACAAAATTTACAACGTGGGAAGTACAACCATTAGAAAACCTAAAAGGTACTAAAGTATATACTTTAAAAGAAAAAATATTAAATAACAAAAAACTAACTCCAGGAGATAAAAAATATATCACTGAAAAAGTGAATAACAATTCTTATTTTAAAAATGCTACTCCTTTATCAGGTTATAAATTTGATTTTTCAGAAGTGCTAAAAAAGTTTATTGTAAAGCAGCACGGGAGTTATACAGAATATTATGCAACAAATAAAACGGCTTTAAGAAGTATTTTGTTTGGGCGAGTAGAATCTATAATAGAAATATAATAAAAGATAACGATAAAAAAGAATTATTAAAAACGTTCCACGTGGAACATTAAAAACAAAAAAATTATGTACAACGAAGCAATAGAAATAGCAAGAGAATTAAAAAGAAAAGTAAATAGTAAACAGCTAAAATTTAAAACAGATTTTACTCTACAAGGCGTAGCATCTATAATAGAGAATAGACAAAATATAAAAATAGAAGAAAAATTTAATTTTTCAGCACAAGTAAACGATATAACAAAAGAAATTCTAATTTGTACAATTGAGATATATGATACAAACGTATTTTATAAAAAAGAATTACTTTGTATTGATAATTTTATAACAGCTAATAGTAAGCTGGGTTTAATATTCAATGTAAATGACTTTGAAACAGACATAGCAACAAAAAAGAATTTATGTAATGTAATTAAAGATACTCCATTAATAAGAGGATTGTTAGTACAAAATTATAAAATTGTAAATATATAAATTGTTCCACGTGGAACAATATAACAAATAAAAAGTTATGCAAGAAAATAAATATATACAAGTACAAGGTACTTTATTAATAGAAGGCTTTTATATAGATAATATAAAGCTGTCAGAAGACCAAGCAAATAAAATCTTTGAAGATATACAAACAGGTAAAGCAGTAATAAGTCTAGCAAACAAAGAAGTATTTTATTTAGATAGTTTTGGAAAAGCTTATTGTAGTTTTAAATTTGAAGTTACTAGTGATATAGAATATGAATTTTATTCTGAATAAATAATACAAATTACATTATTCGCAACGTTTTTAAAAAAAGTTTGTTTCCGCTCTAGGACGAAATTAAAAGACACTGATAATAATTCAATAAAAAAGCTTAAAAAGAACGATTTATTGTGAATAATGTAATTTAATATAGGTTATTATAGTGCTGAATAGATATAAATTGTTCCACGTGAAACATTTTTTTAAATTTTTTTGTGAAACACAAGGTATATTTATAGCATACAACCCAAAAACCCTCCAGGAAAGGAGAAAAACAGTATCTTTTAATAACCCCTTAATAAAATAACTCCTTACTCTATTTATAGCCTTTACAGTATTAAGTAAATGTATTTAAGGTTAAATGTTAAGGAAATTAACAAATAAGGTTTATTTAAGTAGATATAGTGTTTATTATATATAGGTTTAATTCTATTAGTATTTTTAGTGTATTATCTTTTAATACTTTTGGTATTCTTTTTACTAATCTTTTTAATTGTACTTAGATAATTTTAAACCGCCCCGACTTGAAAAAATTAATAATTATAAAAAAATAAATAACAATGAATAAAGAAAATAATATTTTAATAGCTAAATTTTTAGATTGGAAAGATAACAAAGATGATACTTTTGAAACTGATTTTTATTGGATAGAAAAAGACGCTCCGAACGGTTTAAATAGAATACAAATTTTATATAATAACGCTGTAATAAAGTCTAAAAAAATAGGAGGTAAAAAATACCGTGGTAAAGACTTCGGGGGCGGAATTGTAATTCAATCTTACAATATAGACAAAACAATACAAGATATCCAAAATCTTAATAAATAGTATTATGATTAATTCAGCAATTAGATTTAGAGATGCGTACGAAATTAATTTAGAAATTATATCTAAACATTACAACGAACCAAAAGATGAATGGGACAAATATTTTAGAGAGTATGCAGAAAAAAGTATTTTAGCAATTGCAGTACCTTTAGAATTTTACAGAATTTTGTATAATAAGTCTGCGGAGATTTTAAACGAGATTAATAATAAATAACGCTATGCAAAATACATACGGAGTACTAGACAATAACGGTATACATACGGACGTGTCGAATACCGAACAAGGTGCAAAAAATTATGCAACTCGTAACGGTTACAATAAAGTATCAATACGCTATAATTGCGGATATACGGCTGAGCTAATTGCCGAAAAAATAAATAATAATTGGATTAAACAATAAAATTATGGTCGATATTGTTGCAAATATAAATCGTTTAAAATTAAAAGAGTGTGATAATATTTTAGTTGTAAAAATAGAGCCTTTAAAATTTTACTTGATATTTTCTGATAAGTCAATGTATTTTAATAATACTATAACTATACAAGATGTCGAAATTTGCAATCTATTTTTACAAACAATAGGAGTTCACAAGCAATACGAAAAAATAATATTTAAACATACCTTTTTTAACTAGTTTGCGGAACTATATAAAACTGCTCAATACTATGGATATAATAGAATACAAAACAATAGACGGTAAAGTAATTTTAAATCCTGACGGTAACACGTATATAGGTAGTGCTGTAAATAGAGTATTGATAGACGTTTTTATAAGACATAATATTGATACATACCACGCACAAAAAGATGTTTTAGATTTTGCATTAAAGCACGGTAGATTAAAATAGTCCGTTGGTTTTTATCGGCGGAAAATAATAAAATAAAAGGTTATGGAATACTGGTATAACAACTACGTACATATAAAAGAGCTTGCGAACGATAAAATACAAGTTATTTTATACTATGGTAGTAAGCGTCAATATAGTATATGTACTACTGCGGGCAAAACAGAATCAATAGAAAAAATAATCAAAACACTAAAAGGCGAACGTAAAAACGTTACTCCTATACATGGTGTAACTAATATAGTTTAAAGTTATGGAAATAGTACACGAAATAAAAGGGATTACATCTTCAGAATTTATGCAAATGTTTCCTAATCATAAATTCAGTAAAAAATATTTTACTAATGCAAAATTATTAAGTATTATAAAAATACAAGGAACTAAAAAATTTAGACCTTTATATAAGGATTCTATTGGAAGATATTATTTAAAAAATAACAAAGAAATTTACTTAAAATAAAAAATAAATATGAAATTATATACAACCCCCCCGCCAAAAAAATTAACTCGATTAACGTTTAGAAAACAAGGTTATAATTATGAATATCTTTTGCTTAAATACGAACCATTAGAAGAAGTTAAAAAGAAACTTGAAAAATTAATCACTGATAATATCAAAATTGATCCGTTCGCAACATCAAAAAGAATTGGGATAGATATTAGAGAATATGAAGGTAAAAAAGCTGGACAAAGTATATCTTTATCTTTTAAAAGCGAAGTTACACCAAAAGAATTACAAGAATTAATATTTAATATTTTAAATAAATAAAAAACCCCTCCGCAAATTTAAGTTTGTATGCATCAAAGCAACGGAGGGGACTAAAAACAGAAATTAAAAATATTATGAAAGACTTTATAAAAGATTTAAAAAATAGAGGTGGACACGTATTACGCAAATGTACTACTTATGATAATAAAAATATGTTATATTATAGAGAACCAAATTCTTTTGTGACAGATATAAAAATAAAAACATTCGGAAAATAAAATTCGTAATTTAGAATAATTATAAATTAAAAAATTTTAAATAAAAAGTTTGTAATTTAAATACAATTAACTATATTTGTAGAGTATTAAAGTAAACGAGATATAGTAATTTAAAAACATAATAAAAAATGGAAAAATTTTTATACTTCCCTACTGAATTACAAGTAGGAGATTTAGTAACATTTACAAACGGTGATATTGCCAAAGTATTAGATTATAAACCTAGTTTTAAGGAAAATTTATTTGATATAAAGATAAAATTCGTTTCAAATAATAAAATTACATGAATTAATTCCTTTATGATTAAAGAGAAAAGATTTAAAAAATTTACTACCAGTAAAGTTATATTAGAATGTATTAAAATTGGTACTCAAAAAACTGCTTATGAAGTTAGGGATATTTTTACTGATGGAGTTTTATATAAAGGACATACTATTTCCTACGATGGTAGGAAATATGTAAAAACCGATAATAAAGGCGGTAAGCGGTATATATAGAAATTAAAAAAATTTATTAAAAATAATTTTGGAATTAAAAAATAAAGTTATGTTAAACACAAGAGATTTATTAGAAAAAAGAGAAGAATTAAAACAAGACATTTTAGATAGCTTCCATGAAGATTTTGAAAATTATGTAGAGCAAACAGAATCTTACGAAGATATTTTATTTGAAGAAGAAGAAATTCAATCATGGCTAGACGATTGGAAAGATGAAAGAGAAGAAATTGAAGCAATAAATTCTTTAGAAAATGAAGTAGGAAGCGAGTTTGAATATGGAGTTATTTTAATACCCGAAGACGACTTTGAAGAATATTGCGAAGAATTGTTAAAAGATTGTGGGGATTTACCTCAAAACATCCCTTCATACATTGAGATAGATTGGAGTAAAACTGCTGATAATTTAAAAGTAGATTATTCAGAAGTAGATTTTCAAGGAACTACTTATTTATTTAGTTAATAATAAAACCCTTATTAAAAATTGAAAAAAGATTTTTTACCTTTCGATAGGGATAAGGGGCTAATTTTAAAATATAAAACATTATGAAAAAAGTTGAAACATTTTTACCGTTATTTAGTGGATTTTATGAAACTTTAATCGGAAGTATCATGAATGATTTAGAAACTGCCGAAATAGACTATTACAATGAAGAAAATAATACAAATTTAGATTGGGATAACTTTAAATTTGATTTTGAAAGCTTTAAAAAAGAAGCAGCCGAATTAATGATAGATAGAGTGTCAGAAGAATTGAAAAATTTAGGATTTGAAAATAAAATTGTATTTCAAAAAGTTATTAGTCCTAGATATTATAATTATTCAAATGATAGTATAGATATTGAAATTGAAATAGATCAAAACAAAATAATTCAATATCTAAATATGAATGAAACAAATTTTCAAGAATATTTAAATAATAATTATAAAGACAGAGATGGTTTTGTTAATTCTTATTCTGCTGATACCCAAGATTGGATAAATGATTTAACAGAAGATTTTGAAAATGAAAGACATAAAGTAGGTTCAGTACTAGATTTTATTTTAAAAAATGAAGGAGTTGAAGAAAATGATTCTTTATTTTGGGCGGTTCAAGATAATATTTATACTTTAGATTATACAGTAAACATTAACGAATAATAAAACAACACCTAAGCAAGTGTATAAAAGGCTTTATATTATGCAAACATATTTAATTGGTAGTAATAATAAAGCGACAGTTACAAATACTGGTAACGAATTAGTATTATATAGTTATTTAACAGAAGTAGCTAAAATACAAGGAGATGCTTGTCATATTTACGATTGGTATAGTCAAACGACAGCTAAACATATTAACTTATTTTTAGAGCAAAATGGCTTTAAAAAAGTAACAAAAAAAGACATTCAAGGAGGAGCAATTATAACTAAAAATTCTTAATCATGGTAATAAAAAATTTAGGTAAAAAATTATATGGTAATAATTACCCACAAGAAGCTACTTTATCTATTAAAGGCTTTGAACTAAATGAAATAGTTTTAGACATGAGCGTTAGCCCTCCAGAATTGGCGGTTGTTTTAATGGTATTTCCTAGTGGAGAAGTACGTTTAGATACTAATGGAGTAGTAAGTGAATCTAAAGTAGAAAAGATTAATATTAATTCTAATAATTCTACAAAAAATTTATTAAAAGAAATTTTAAAAAATATTTAATTTATAATATATGAAAACAATAATTGAAATTAAAGATATTTTTGGTAAAGTGCTTTTTAGTTATGAATCAGAAAACAACTCGGTTAGAAATACTTTAGAGCAAGCTATTATAGAAAAAAAGGATTTAAGCTCTGCTAATTTAAGCTCTGCTGATTTACGCTCTGCTAATTTAAGCTCTGCTAATTTAAGCTCTGCTGATTTAAGCTCTGCTGATTTAAGCTCTGCTGATTTAAGCTCTGCTGATTTACGCTCTGCTGATTTAAGCTCTGCTGATTTACGCTCTGCTGATTTACGCTCTGCTAATTTAAGCTATGCTGATTTACGCTCTGCTAATTTAAGCTCTGCTGATTTAAGCTCTGCTGATTTACGCTCTGCTAATTTAAGCTC
>CANRKI010000083.1 GCA_947631175.1 uncultured Flavobacterium sp. | reverse complement strand
CTTACAACATTCCGAAACTAGCCTACAAAACATAAACCTATATTTATCTGAAATAGCAAAACTACCCATCCTAACCATTCTAATCTCATTCGTGGTATTTTTCACAGGAGGTTATTTTCTATACAGCTCATTATACGCAGCAATTGGCGCAGCAGTCGATAACGAAACCGACTCGCAACAATTCCTAATGCCAATCATAATGCCACTAATGTTAGGAGTTTATGTAGGATTTTTCACCGTAATGAACGACCCACACGGCACCATTGCCACCGTATTCTCGTTCATTCCACTAACCTCGCCAATTGTAATGCTAATGCGCATCCCGTTTGGCGTACCAACTTGGCAAATCATCACCTCAATGCTACTTCTATTCTTAACATTTATAGCCGTAGTATGGTTCGCCTCAAAAATATACCGAGTAGGAATATTAATGTACGGCAAAAAACCAAGTTGGAAAGAAATATACAAATGGTTAAAATACTAAATATTTAAAGCCAATCGCTTGGGCATAAAATAAACAATATTCCCGCTATTCGCTATATCTTATAAAAAAAAACACAACTATAAAGTTGTGTTTTTTTTATAAGGATGCCGCTACTATCGGGGCTAAAAACAATCCCAGTACACAAAAAGTAAAAAATAATCCAAATCTTAAAAACCCATTATAAACTCCAAAAAATAAAACGTATTTTTGTAGCATAGTATAAAAACATACGCATGAGCAAAATTTTAATCATCGAAGACGAAGCATCAATTCGTCGCGTTTTAGTTCGAATTCTATCCGAAGAAAGTGAAACCTACCTTGTAGACGAAGCCGAAGATGGAAAAATTGGATTAGATAAAATAAAAACAGAAGACTACGACCTAGTTTTATGCGACATTCGTATGCCCAATATGGATGGTGAAGAGTTTTTAGTAGCCACAAAAAAACTTAAACCAGAAGTTCCAATTATAATGATTTCCGGACACGGAGACCTCGAAACCGCCGTAAATACCATGCGTTTAGGTGCCTACGATTACATATCCAAACCACCCGATTTAAACCGACTGTTAAACACCGTTCGAAACGCATTAGACACCAAACAACTTGTAGTCGAAAATAAAATACTTAAGAAAAAAGTATCCAAAAACTACGAAATGATTGGTACAAGCCAACCTATCGAACAAATTAAAAACATGATCGATAAAGTCGCACCAACCGATGCTCGAGTTTTAATTACCGGTCCAAACGGAACAGGGAAAGAATTAGTTGCACACCAAATTCACGAAAAATCAGAACGTGCTAATGCACCAATGATCGAGGTAAACTGTGCTGCAATTCCGGCAGAGCTAATCGAGTCCGAACTTTTTGGCCACGTTAAAGGCGCATTCACCTCGGCAGTTAAAGACCGCGCAGGTAAATTTGAAGCTGCTAACGGAGGAACCATTTTTTTAGATGAAATTGGAGATATGAGCCTACCTGCACAAGCCAAAGTATTACGCGCTTTGCAAGAAGGCTTAATACAACGCGTAGGAGCAGATAAAGACATTAAAATTGATGTACGTGTTATAGCAGCTACCAATAAAGACCTTAAAAAAGAAATAGAAGAAGGACGTTTTAGAGAAGATCTTTACCATCGTTTGGCTGTAATTTTAATTAAAGTTCCTGCTTTAAACGACAGACGTGATGACATCCCTATGTTAATTGAACACTTTACACAAAAAATAGCCTCCGAACAAGGCACACAGCAAAAAAAGTTTTCTACCCAAGCCGTAAAATTATTGCAAGAGTACGACTGGACCGGAAATATTCGTGAGTTACGAAATGTGATTGAACGATTAATTATTTTAGGAGAAAAAACAATCTCAGAAAACGATATTAAGCTTTTTGCAAGCAAATAGAATTTGATAATAGCATATGAAATTAAAAAAAATAAATGATAAATTACAGCAAGCTTTAATTGAAATGGGGCTTACTGAACCTAACCTAATGCAACGCGAAACATGGAGCACTATTAAAAGTGGCGCTGATGTGGTGGTGGTTTCTGAGAATAAATCTGGGAAAACAACAACTTTAGCAATTAATGTTTGCCAAAAATTAGGAAAACCGTTTGAGCAATCGCCACGTGCTTTAATCATTGTAAATGATAAAGAAAAAGCCCTTGCGATGGAAGAGTTGTTTACTGAAATGTGTAAATACAACGGATTACGCGTTTATATGACACATGATAAAACGGACTTGGACGAAGATAAAAATCAAATATCGGTTGGAATTGATGTTTTAATAGGAACGCCATTGCGTTTAAATGAAATGTTTGGTTCTGCGGGATTTGATGTTAATCAGCTTAAAATTTTTGTTATTGATGATTGTGATTTATTGTTAAAAAATAGATATGAGTCAAAATTAATTCGTTTATCGGATGCTATTGGTAAAACACAACGTGTATTTTTTGCCGAAAATATTACGGAACGTTTGGACTTTTTAGCAGATAGAGAAATGGTTGAGCCATATTGGTTTGATATGGATGCTGAGGAAGAGGATGAGGCGTATTTTGATGAGGAAGATTTACAAGATACTGAAGCTATTGATACAGAAGAAGATATTTTAGATTCGGAAGAAGAATAATGAAGCAGATATATTAAATGCCCTAAAAGTGTTTTACTTTTAGGGCATTTTTTATGGATTGCTTTTAGCCCTGGGTGTAGCGGCATCCTTTTGTGAGTTTGCGAACAAAAGATATAGCGAAACACAGGAATATGGTGTATTTTATGTACGGTTTTTGGGCTCCAAAAAAAAGTCCCGAAAATAAATTCGAGACTTAAGTTTTATAATCTAAAGATTCCGCCTACAACTAAAGGTAGTTGGAAAAAGTTGAAATCTTGTTTTGCTTTCCAAGAGTTATCGTTGGTTACATAAATATTTGGCATGTTTATGTATCCGCCTTTTGCCTCTAGTTGCACAAAAAAGTGTTTAAAGAAAGTTACGTTTAGACCTGCTTTTGCAGAGGCTCCCCAACCTGAGATGTGGAAATTATCGTGACGATCCATTGACATAAGTTGTGCGTTTGTTTTTGGATATAATACACCAGCGCCAACTCCGTATGTAGTATTTACTTGAATTTTGTCTGTGTTGTTGATCCCAAATAATTTAGAGATGTCGTCTACACGATTAATCTCGGCATTTACGTAGTTTAATCCGTCTGTATGTTCAAAAGTTAAAAACTCTTCGGTTAACATAACTTGTCCGTTAGGTAAAGTTTCGCCAAATGATCCTTGGTTAGGATACGATCCGGTGATGTCTACTGCTCGGTTTTGGTACATAACATATTTCATGTGATCTACTCCTAAGGATACGTTGTATTTATCCGAAATGAAATATCCTACACGTAGATTTGTTTGCGGAATAGTCATTCGTGCTGGGTTAACATAGTCAATATGCCATCCTTTAGGTTTGTCGTGTGCCTGCACGTCGTGTAAGGTAAATTCGTCTCCTTGTCCTCTAAAAGTGATGTCAGAATTTGTATAGTAACCACGGTTACCTCCCCAATAAATATAGAATTTACCTTTGTTGTTTGCCGTGTAACGGTTTGGATTTTCGGTAATTTCTTGTGCAAATGCAGTGAAGGTGCTTATTGTTGTTATAAAAGCAATTGCTGCTGCTTTAAAATTAAAATTCATTACTAAACTTGTTGTTAAAAATTATTGATTGTTTGTCTGATTGCGACAAGTTTTTTCATTAATCCTTCAAAATAGTCTAAATGTAACATGTTTGCCCCATCGGATTTAGCGTTTGCAGGATCAAAATGTGTTTCGATAAAAATGCCGTCTACACCTACAGCTATTCCGGCTTTAGCGATTGTTTCGATCATGTCCGGACGACCACCTGTAACGCCAATAGTTTGATTTGGTTGTTGTAACGAGTGGGTTACATCTAAAACAGTAGTTGCTGTTTTTTGCATGGTTGGAATGCCTCTAAAGTCAACAATCATATCTTGGTATCCAAACATTGTTCCTCGATCTGTAACCATAACGTTTTGGTTTTGGCAGTCAAGTACTTTTTGTACGGCGTGCTTCATACTTTCAGGACTCATAAATTGTCCTTTTTTAAGATTTACAATTTTACCTGTATTTGCAGCGGCTACAACAAGATCTGTTTGGCGTACTAAAAAGGCAGGAATTTGTAAAACATCTACATATTGTGCAGCAAGTTCTGCATCGTGTACTTCGTGAATGTCGGTTACGGTTGGAACACCAAACTCTTTAGAAACTTTTTGTAAAATTTTTAAAGCTTTTTCGTCTCCAATTCCAGTGAAACTATCAATACGTGAGCGGTTTGCTTTTTTAAACGAACCTTTAAAAACGTAAGGGATTTTTAAATCGTCGGTAATTTTTACTAAACGTTCTGCAATTTTCATTGCCATTTCTTCGCCTTCAATAGCGCAAGGTCCAGCTAGTATAAAAAAGTTTCCGCTGTCAGTATGTTTTATTTGTGGTATGTTGTTAATATCCATAATGGTTGTCTTAATTTATATTCAAAAATACAACATCTTTAATATAAAAAGATGGCATTTATCATAAGTTTATGTTATGGTGCAATTTTAAAACCTTTAGGGCATAAAATCTCACCTTTTTCGTAAATATTAAAATAAAGTTCTTTGGTAACGTTGTCACTTAAAGTTACTTTGTATTTGTGTAATAATCCAGCGCCCATTTTACTATGTTTAGAAGGGAAGGGGCAACAGGTGTCTATTTTCTCAAAAGTAACAGGTTTTCCTTGTTCGTCTGTGATTCCGTTAAAAAATAGATTCATAAAATAGTTTTCAGAACTTAAGCTCGCTACGCCAATATTTATAGGGAAATCCTTATCGTAACCGTATTTTGCATCAGTAGCGTATTGTACGAGAACGAATTTATTTTTTTCAATTTTTGGTCGAATTGCTTTGTAATCAATATTTTGAATTGTACTTTTTGTTGAGGTACAACTGAACAGACATCCGCAAGAAATAAGAAGAAACCCGATATACTTTTTCATGAGCTTGTTACCGTTTGGTTATTGATATTTTTTTTTGATTTTTTTTGTTGGTTGTTGGGTATTAGCTTGTGCGTTTTCTTTGTTTTTTTTCACACGTTTTATAAAAGCTAACGGAACGATTGTAGATAATAAAATCCCGATTGAAAATGTGTTTTGTATCCCATTTAAAACAAAACTTGTTAAAGTATAATAGGACTTAGCAAATTCCAATTTTTGAGCAGTTTTTCCTTCGCTAAGTGCAATAGCATTGCTAAAATACTCTGGCGAAATATAATTGTGCATAACTAAATGAGGAAACGGACTTAAAAAAGCGATTAGTAAGGTTAACGCAGCTAAATTTAAGAAAGAGCTTTTGTAAGAAATATTTTCGTTGTACACTTTTGTCCAAACTTCGGCTAATGTTAAGTAGTATATAATAATGTATACAATACCAAAAATTAATCCAAAGGAAAAATGATTGCTAATTTTATCAGAATGATATCCTAGTAATTTTTCAAGGTAAGACCATAGTACTGCTATAAAAGTAAAGCGTATTGCCCATTTAATTAATATGGAAAATTTATTCATTATGTATTTATTTTATACAAAATTAATCTAATTTTTTTAAAGACACGTATTATTTTTAAAGTTGTCTGCTTCTTAAAATTATTGAAAATGAAATTTTATATAATTTAAAACCTTTTAATTTTTTGAATTATTTTTATTTAGGTTAAATAGGTGTGTTATTTGTAAAAATTAAATATTTTTTATGTTTTTTTAATTAATATTTTTGTTTTATACTGATGTTTATTTATATTTGAAAGTAGTAGTGAAATTTTTCGTAACGCTTTTAAATTAGTGAGTTTTAATGTTTTTGAGTTTTTTCTCAAAAATAAAAAGGTTTAGCTTATGCTAAACCTTTTTTTATTTTATAAATTTATTGAATTTCAGCTGATAGTCCGGCGTCTAATAATTTTGAGCAAATAGGTTTAAGTTCAGACATAGACCCTGTTTTTACCCCACATTTTCCGTTGTAATGCACAATTAGTGAACATTGTTCGGCCTGAATTGTAGTGTGTTTACAAACAGAAACTAAAGTTTTAATGACATGGTCAAACGTATTATGATCGTCATTAAAAAGAACTATTTCATTGGTATTGCCCAAAAGCTCATCAATACTTACTTCTTCTAAAACTTCTTCTTTAAAACTCATTTGACTTATTTTTTATTAACTAATTTACGTATTTAAGTGATACCCAGTTGTTTTTCTCTAATTTGTTTACAAATTTTAAATTCAAATCAGTACAACAACGATCAATAAACGGAATATCTTCACTATAAAAACCACTTAATAAAAGTGTTCCTTTAGGGTTTAAACAATTAACATAAGTAGCCATATCATTTAATAAAATATTTCTATTAATGTTAGCGATAATTAAATCGTATTTTTGCCCCTGATTTAATAAAGAAGCATCCCCCTCATAAACGCTAATATGCTTACAATTATTGCGTTCAGCATTTTCAATCGAGTTTAAATAACACCAATTATCAATATCAATTGCATCCACAGGTTTAGCACCTTTCATTTCGGCCAAAATAGCTAAAATAGCAGTACCACATCCCATATCTAGGGTTTTTAAATTTTCTACATTCATATCAAGTAAATGCTCAATCATCATAAAAGTAGTTTCGTGATGTCCCGTACCAAAACTCATTTTAGGTTCAATTACAATTTCGTATTTAGCGTTCGTAGATTCGTGAAATGGCGCTCTTACTTGGCAAATTCCCTTAACATCAATTGCGTTAAAGTTTTTTTCCCATTCTTCATTCCAATTCACGGTTTCAATTTCCTCAAAAGTATACGAAATTTTAAACTCATCATTAGTTAAAATGTAAATATCATCCAAAATATTTTCATTCCATAACTCTTTTAAAATGTAAGCCGAAACTCCAGTTTCAGTTTCCTCAAAACTATCAAAAGGTAACTCACCTAATTCGGCAATTAAAATTTCACTACCTAATTCTTTGGGCTCTACATTAAAATGATATCCTATATATGTGTTTTGCATTTTGTTTATTTTTTGCAAATGTAAGATTAAAAGTTATTAAAATTGCCTAATAAATGTTAGTTTTGATAAAAAAAAAATAACTATACAACACACTAATGAGGCAGCTCTTTTTATTTTTATCACTTTTTATCACTTTTATAGGTTTTTCTCAAACCAAAACCGAAATTCCAACCGATGTAAAACTTTCCGCATTACCTTATTACAGCTATGGTAAAGGTTTAGGAATGACTTCGGCCGACAGTATTTTTCAGTTAAACATTCGTTTCAGAATGCAAAACCGTCTTACTTATTATGAATATGAAGACGATGAAAAAGACCCAGCGATTGAAGGAATGATTAGACGTTTAAGATTGCGTTTAGACGGTTACGTAGGCGATCCTAGATTTGTTTACGCTCTGCAATTATCTTTCGCTCCAAACGATGTTGGCCAAGTTGAAGAAGGAGAAAATATTAACATTATTAGAGATGCGATGATTTTTTACAGACCAAACAAAAATTGGTCTTTTGGATTAGGGCAAACCAAACTACCAGGAAACCGCCAGCGCGTAAATTCCTCGGGAGCTTTACAGTTAACCGATCGATCAATAAACAACGCCAAATTTAATATCGATCGTGATTTTGGTGTTCAAGCACACTACAATAAATTAAATACCGAAAAAATTTCGTACAGTTTTAAAGGTGCGATTAGTTCTGGTGAAGGTCGAAACTGGACAAAAACCAACGACACCGGATTAGCCTACACAGCAAAGGCCGAATTTTATCCTTTTGGAGCCTTTAAAAACGATGGATCCAACTTTGAAGGATCTGTAATCCGCGAAGAAAAACCAAAATTATACCTATCTGCTGTTTATCACAAAAACAACCAAGCCGTACGCGCATCAGGTCAAACTGGATCCGATTTGTACGATTCCAGAAACCTACAATCTATTTTTGCAGACGTAATGTTTAAATACAAAAACTGGGCGTTAATGACCTCGTACATGACACGTACTGCCGACGATTACCTAACCTTTAACCCCGAAGATGTGACCGATATTAGTTACGTATATGGCGGTTCCGGAATGGATTACCAAGCGAGTTACACTTTTAACGACAATTTTGAACTTATTGGTCGATACTCGTGGCAAGAAGTTGCTAATGAAATTCGCAGTCTCGAGTCCAACAACAAACAATACACCATAGGTTTAACCAAATACATTTGGGAACACGCTTTCAAAATTCAAGGCGAAGTGTCATACAACCAAAAAAATTACATAACAGACCGTAAAAACGACGATTGGTACGTGCGTTTTCAGGTCGAAATCGGAATATAACCTAAAAGCCACAATCTTAAAGTTGTGGCTTTTTTTATTTTGGGCGTTACCCGTACAAAAACTCCTAACGTCGTTTTTTACGCGTCGGGCTTTTTGCACTCGCTCTTTTTAATTTCGTTTCACTACATTAAAAAGGAGCTCAAACAAAGCGCCAATCCCTAACGCAATATTACCTTCACAAATAGCCCTGGGTGATGCGATATCCTTTTGTGAGTTTGCGAACAAAAGATAAAGCAGAACACAGGAATATGGATTATTTTTTGCCCAAATCATTCGCTCCAAAAAAAAACGCCCAACCTGAGTTTAAGCGTTTTTATTTTATATAACCTTAATTTTACCCTGAGGCGAAATATGAATTTTTTTGCTTTTAGATGTCGTTTTTTGAGTCTCTTCTAAAATATCGGTTGCATCTGGAGTTAACTCCCAAGTTGTAATCGAATCGGTTTTAATGATTAAGCTTTCGGACTTAAAATTTAAATATTCTCGAGCCGAGTAGCCCATGTCGTCACCTGTAGTTTCGTACAAACTCAACGAATCGATTTTGTTCCCATTCCAATCATAAACACATAAAATTGGGATTAAATCCCAAGCGGATTCCGCTAATTCGACCACGCTAACAAAGGTTTCGTTTTGCTGTAAAATACCTAACGGTTTTACCGCTTGTTCGGTTTTAAAGGTTGCAAAACCCGCCGTGTCATAATTTGGCGAAATGTTTGCAAAAGTGCTATTTTTTTGCTCCTCGTTTGTGGTATGCAAAAAAGGTAATGGAATTGAATTGAGCGACGTAATGTAAGCCTTAAAGGCAGTTTTTTTGTCAGAAGTAGGTGTTGTTGTATTTTCTTGTTTTACGTTTTCAGGATCGTTATTGTCCTTTTTTTGACAACTGTAGATAGTTAAAAGCAACAAAGTTCCCCAGATTACTTGCTTTTTCATAGTTATAATTTTATGGGATAATATTACGAAAAAATATTAGTCTTTTTATAGATTAAAATTTTCACGTTTTTTACTATTTTGATTAGAAGATAGGGATGCTATTTAATGCCTTTATGTAAATGGAATAATAGTACAAAACGCGATTGTATTGCATTTAAACATACAAAAAGTGATGTGTTAGAACTTACAGGTTATATGGAAGGAGAACTTCTTGTTACATTTATGTTACGTCTACCAAGTGATATCCTTACGTAATGTTATATTATCTAAAAGGTGAATGGAAGTATAGAAATATTTTTGAAGAAGAAACTAAAAAAAATGATGTATCAACTATTTTAAATTCAATCTTTCCCAAGGAAAATATCAATTAAACGTAATTTTAATAATGAAAAAATAGAATTTGACTTAGTTTCTACAAATTTATCATAAAAAAACTCCCCTCAATCGAGGGGAGTTTTTTTTTATAAATCTCTTATTTCTTATTTACCTCACACCAATTTTTAGCATTAACAAAAGCTTCTAACCATGGAGTAACTTCGTCATGACGATTGTTAGGGTAGTTCGCCCAGTTCCAGTGGAAAGTAGAACGCTCAATATGTGGCATCGTAACCAAGTGGCGACCTGTTGCATCACATAGCATCGCTGTGTTGTAATCCGATCCGTTTGGATTTGCAGGATATTGTTCGTAGGCATATTTTCCAACAATATTGTAAGCAGCTTCCTCTTTTGGTAAGTTGAATTTTCCTTCTCCGTGAGAAATCCAAACGCCTAATGTAGATCCAGCTAATGTAGATAACATGATTGAGTTATTTTCTTGAACTTTCACAGATACGAAGTTCGATTCGTGTTTACCAGATGTATTGTGAATCATTTTTCCGTGAACATCGTGCTCCGGATTAATTAATTCTAATTCCATTAATAACTGACATCCGTTACAAATTCCGACAGACATAGTATCTGGTCGTTTGTAGAAATTCTCTAAAGCCGCTTTTGCTTTTTCGTTATATAAGAAAGCTCCAGCCCAACCTTTAGCAGATCCTAAAACGTCAGAGTTAGAGAAACCTCCAACAGCACCAATAAACTGAATATCTTCTAATGTTTCACGTCCAGAAATTAAATCTGTCATGTGAACATCTTTTACATCAAAACCTGCTAAATACATCGCATTTGCCATTTCACGTTCTGAGTTTGATCCTTTTTCACGAATAATCGCTGCTTTTGGTCTTGCTCCGTTGTGAACAGGTTTCTTTCCGTCAAAATGAGATGGGAAAACAAAGTTTAACGGCTGGTTTTTATAGTTGTTGTAACGTTCTTGCGCCATTCCGTTTTTAGATTGTTTCGAATCTAATAAGAAAGACGTTTTAAACCACGTGTCACGTGTTTCTGTTACATTAAATGTAAATGCATCGTTGTTGTTTTTAAAAGTAACTTCGTTACCAGCAACAGCAGTACCAATTTTAACAGCATCAATTCCTGCTTCAGCAAATGCTTTTTCAAAAGATGCATCTTCCTTAGCTTGTAAAACAACTGCAATATTTTCGTTGAATAAAGCTTTAACTGTATCCGTTTCGTTTAATCCAGATAAATCATAGTTAGCTCCTAAGTTTACATCAGCAAAAGTCATTTCTAATAAAGTAGTAATTAAACCACCAGATCCGATATCGTGACCCGCTTCAACTAAATTGTTGTTGATAGCTTCTTGAATGGTATTGAAAGCCTTTTTAAAGTAAGCGCCATCTTTTATAGTAGGAACTTCGTTTCCAATTTTATTTAAAATTTGAGCGAAAGATGATCCACCTAATTTAAAGGTATCTTGAGATAAATTGATGTAGTAAACAGATCCAGCTTCTTTGTTTAAAACCGGTTCTACTACTTTATTAATATCTGTACAATTTCCTGCAGCCGAAATAATAACTGTTCCAGGAGCAATTACGTTTTCACCGTTCGGATATTTTTGTTTCATTGAAAGCGAATCTTTTCCTGTTGGAATATTGATTCCTAATTCAAGAGCAAAGTCAGAACAACCTTTAACCGCTTCATATAAACGTGCATCTTCACCTTCGTTGTTACAAGCCCACATCCAGTTTGCTGATAAAGAAACACCAGCTAAACCATTTTGAATTGGTGCAAAAACCAAGTTAGATAAAGATTCTGCAATGGCATTACGA
>CANRKI010000082.1 GCA_947631175.1 uncultured Flavobacterium sp. | reverse complement strand
CAATCGACAACGCCCAATTAAACGAACTTTCAATCATACTAAACACGATCGAAAAATAAAATACACAAAGCCTTACCTAATTCGTAAGGCTTTTTTTATGGCGTTTCCTGCACAAAAACGCCTCACGTCGTTTTTTTCAGGCCGCGCTTTTCGCACTCGCTCTTACGTCATTTCATGCCGTAAGGAGCTCAAACAAATGCTCCAATCGCTAACGCGCTCCGCAGTAATTCAATTTTTTTTCAAATAGCAATAAATCAAATAAAAACTCTTATTTTATCTGTTAATATTTAATATTTTATATCTATATAACAATTAAAATCCTACGTTTTTACTAGCTTTTAAAACCAAAAAATGAATTAAAAGGCGCCTTTTGTTATTTTTATTTAATTTTTTTGATTAAAAAATTGTAAAAATTAAAAAATAGATTATATTTGATCCTTATTAAATTATTTTTAAATTACAATGCGAACAGGTAAAGTAAAATTTTTTGTTGAATCTAAAGGATTTGGATTCATTACTGATGATGAAACAGGTAAAGACATCTTTGTACACGTTACTGGATTAAAAAGTCAACCACTTAACGAAGGTGATAACGTTTCTTACATCGAAGAAGAAGGTAGAAAAGGAAAAGTTGCTACTAATGTAACATTAGTAGGTTAAGATATATTTTGTTACCTATAATGTTTAAATGCCACGAAGTAATTCGTGGCATTTTTTATTTATGTTAAATTGTCTTAATTGAATATTTGCGCTTTGATTTATCAAAAAAATAATATTTTTTGATAATTTATTTTTAATAAGTCTATTTAAATATTGCTAACTATTCTGATAATCAATGTGTATTTAAACTTGATTAAACTTGTTATCTAAAACAATAAATTTATATTTGTTAAATATTCATGATATTTGTTGATAATTATGCAATTTAATCAAACTGACTTTATACCAATACTGATGCAACTTGGCTTTGCAGCAGGATTCGTTACTATTACTATTTTAATATCTGGATTACTTGGTCCTAAACGTAGTTCAGAAAATAAGGACAAAAACTTTGAATGTGGTGTTTCCGAACAAATCGGTAACGCTCGTTCTCCTTTCAATGTAAAATATTTCCTAATCGCTATTTTATTCGTGCTTTTCGATGTCGAGGTTATTTTTATGTATCCTTGGGCAGTAAATTTTGTCGAAATGGGCTGGGAAGGATTCGCAAAAATGGGAATCTTTATGTTTGTAATCGTTGTAGGTTTACTATACGAATACAAACGTCGCGGATTAGAATGGGATAAATAAACAACACAAATTACACTATGAGTACTGACAAAATTAATATGGTAGACGCTCCAGACGGATACACAGGTCAAGGCTTTTTCGCAACAAAGCTCGATTCTGTAGTTGGTTTGGCTCGTGCTAACTCTATGTGGCCATTACCTTTTGCAACTTCTTGTTGTGGTATCGAGTTTATGGCAACCATGGCAGCAACGTACGACGTGGCTCGCTTTGGTTCTGAGCGTATGAGTTTCTCTCCTCGTCAAGCAGATATGCTTTTGGTTATGGGAACTATATCTAAAAAAATGGCACCAATTTTACGTCAAGTTTACGAGCAAATGGCCGAACCTAAATGGGTTATTGCTGTTGGCGCTTGTGCATCTTCCGGCGGAGTTTTCGATACATATTCAGTTCTTCAAGGTATCGATAAAGTTATTCCTGTAGATGTTTACGTTCCTGGTTGCCCACCTCGTCCAGAGCAAATTTTGGATGGGATTATGCGTTTGCAAGAAATTGTAAAATCCGAGTCGGTGCACCGTCGCGGGTCCGAAGCTTATAAAGATTTACTAAACTCATATAACATTAAATAAATATGGCTTTAGATTATAATATGATACAAACTACATTGCAAAATCAGTTTCCTACACAAGTTTCTGAAATTGCAATTATTGAAGATATGCTAACTTTTAACGTACAAGCAGATCAGAATTTAGAAGTAATGAGCTTCTTAAAAAATGATCCAACCATGCGTTTTAACTTTTTAACAGATGTGTGCGGAATTCATTATCCAGATAATGAGGCAAACCAACAACTATGCGTGGTTTATCATATGCACAATTGGATGGATAACGTTCGTATTCGTTTCAAATGTTTTCTGCCAATAAACAATCCTGTTATCCAATCTGTCGAATCGTTGTTTTTAAGTGCTAACTGGCAAGAACGCGAAACGTACGATTTTTATGGAATTATTTTTAAAGGACATCCGCAGCTTAAACGTATTTTAAATATGGACGAAATGACGGTTTTCCCACTTCGAAAAGAATTCCCAATGGAAGATGGTGGTCGTACAGATAAAGACGATCGTTTTTTTGGTCGTAACACCTCTTGTCAATAATTAAAAGATAGAAGTATGTCAGAATTATTATTACAACCTGAAGAAAGATTCGCTAAAGAAATCGAACGTCGTAGACAAATAGATGGTAGCGAATTAACGATTCTTAATTTAGGTCCAACTCACCCTGCAACTCACGGTATTTTCCAAAATTTATTATTAATGGATGGAGAACGTATTATTGATGGTGAAGGAACTGTTGGATACATTCATCGCGCTTTCGAAAAAATTGCCGAGAATCGTCCATTCTATCAAATCAATGTTTTAACAGACCGCATGAACTATTGTTCGTCGCCAATAAACAACATGTGTTGGTGGATGACTTTAGAGAAAGCACTTAAAATAGAAATTCCAAAGCGTGTACAATATTTACGTGTAATTATAATGGAATTAGCACGTATTGCCGACCACATTATTTGTAGTTCGGTAATGGGAGTTGATACCGGAGCTTTAACCGGATTTTTATACGTATTTCAATATCGTGAAAAAATTTACGAAATCTACGAAGAGATTTGTGGCGCACGTTTAACAACAAATATGGGACGCATTGGTGGTTTCGAACGCGATTGGAGCCCAACAGCTTGGAAAAAAATTAATGAATTTTTAGATGAGTTTCCTCCAATTTGGCAAGAGTTTGAAAACATGTTAACACGTAATCGTATTTTCATGGATCGTACTGTAAATGTAGGTGGTATTTCTGCCGAAAAAGCAATTAGCTATGGTTTCACAGGGCCAAACCTTCGTGCTGCTGGTGTAGATTATGATGTTCGTGTAATGAGTCCATATTCATCTTACGAAGATTTTGATTTTGAAATTCCTGTAGGTAAAAACGGAGATTGTTACGATCGTTTTTGTGTTCGTAACGCTGAGGTTTGGGAAAGTTTAAAAATCATTCGTCAAGCAATCGATAAATTACCAGAAGGTCCTTATCATGCTGACGTTCCTGCGTATTATCTTCCTCCAAAAGAAGACGTTTATACTTCGATGGAATCGTTAATCTACCACTTTAAAATTGTAATGGGTGAGGTGCCAGTTCCGGTAACAGAAGTGTATCATCCAGTCGAAGGCGGTAACGGTGAACTTGGTTTTTATTTAATTACAGATGGTAGCCGTACACCTTACAGATTGCATTTCCGTCGCCCATGTTTTATTTATTACCAAGCGTATAACGATATGGTGAAAGGTCAAATGTTATCTGATGCCATTGCAACACTTTCAAGTTTAAATGTTATTGCTGGAGAATTAGACGCTTAATTATGGAAACAAAAACAACAAATTACAAACAAACTATAAATATTACGCCAGAGTTAACTGCTCGTATAAACGAGTTACTAAGTCATTATCCGGCGGATAAGAAAAAGTCTGCTTTACTTCCTGTTCTTCACGAAGTGCAAGATGCGCACGACAATTGGTTAAGTGCAGAGTTACAAGAAAAAGTAGCCGAAATTTTAGAAATTAAGCCTATCGAAGTTTTTGAGGTGGTAACATTTTATACCATGTTTAATCAAAAACCTGTAGGGAAATATATGTTCGAGTTTTGTCGCACTTCATGTTGTATGCTTCGCGGAGCAGATGATATGATTGATTACACTTGCGAAAAACTTGGAATTGAAGTTGGGCAAACTACTCCAGACGGAATGTTTAGCGTAGCTGCGGTAGAATGTTTAGGCGCTTGTGGATACGCTCCAATGATGCAAATCGGAGATTTTTACCACGAAAACTTAAATCCTCAAAAAATAGATCAAATTATTGCCGATTGTAAAGCCGGTAGTGTTCAAATTCACGATAAATAATACCATGGGAAAGAAAATATTATTAGATAAAATAAATATTCCAGGTATAAAAACCTATTCGGTTTACCGCGAAAATGGTGGTTATGCCGCTGTCGAAAAAGCCTTAAAAATGGATCCAGATGCCATTACAGAAGAAGTAAAAACATCAGGATTACGTGGACGAGGTGGAGCTGGTTTCCCAATGGGAATGAAATGGAGTTTTATTGATAAAAAATCGGGTAAACCACGTCACTTAGTTTGTAATGCAGACGAGTCTGAACCTGGAACTTTTAAAGATAGATATTTAATGGAACACATTCCGCACTTGTTAATCGAGGGAATGATATGTTCTAGTTTTGCTTTAGGAGCTAATTTATCTTACATCTATATTCGTGGAGAATATATGTGGGTTTTTAAAATTTTAGAACGCGCCATTAAAGAAGCTTACGAAGCTGGTTGGTTAGGTAAAAACATTAAAGGATCTGGTTATAATTTAGATTTACATGTGCATTGCGGTGGTGGTGCTTATATATGTGGAGAAGAAACTGCTCTTATCGAATCATTAGAAGGGAAAAGAGGAAATCCGCGTATGAAACCACCTTTTCCAGCTGTTAGCGGACTTTGGGGAAATCCAACCGTTGTTAATAATGTCGAATCTATTGCAACTGTGCCATGGATTATTTTAAACACGGGCGAAGAATATGCTAAAATTGGTATTGGCCGTTCAACAGGTACTAAGTTAATTTCTGCTTCAGGACATTGTAAAAATCCTGGTGTTTATGAAATTGAATTGGGATTATCTGTAGAAGAGTTCATGAATTCTGACGAATATTTAGGCGGAATGATGGATAGCAGACCTTTAAAAGCAATTGTTCCTGGAGGTTCTTCCGTTCCAATTCTTCCAGCTCACTTAATTTATAAAACTACGGAAGGTAATGATAGGTTAATGAGTTATGAATCGCTTTCTGAAGGTGGTTTTCAATCAGGTTCTATGTTAGGTTCTGGCGGATTTATAGTATATAACGATACAGTTTGTGTGGTTAGAAATACTTGGAATTTTTCTCGATTTTATCATCACGAAAGTTGCGGACAATGTTCACCATGTCGAGAAGGTACAGGTTGGTTAGAAAAAGTTTTACACCGAATTGAAACCGGTCAAGGTAGAGAAGAGGATATTGAACTTTTATGGAGCGTTCAAGCTAAAATTGAAGGAAATACAATTTGTCCGCTTGGTGACGCAGCAGCTTGGCCAGTAGCAGCAGCTATTCGTCATTTCCGTGAAGAGTTTGAATACCACATTCGCTTCCCAGAAAAAGTAAAAAACAGAAACCATTTTGTAGATGAACCTTTTGAAAAAGTTAAACATCTATTACAAAAACAAAATATCTAATTCGTAGAATTAGAAAAACAGCAAATTATTAATCAAACTCTTTTAAAGAGATATATAGCAAACTATGAAAGTTACTATAGACGGACACGAAATAGAAGTCGAAGCAGGAACAACCATTTTGCAAGCTGCTCGAATGATTGGAGGCGAATCTGTGCCACCAGCCATGTGCTACTATTCTAAATTAGAAGGTAGTGGAGGAAAATGCCGTGCTTGTTTGGTAGAAGTATCAAAAGGTAGTGAAGCTGATCCTCGTCCGATGCCTAAAATGATGCCATCATGTAAAACAAATGTTATGGATGGTATGGAGGTAAAAAGTATCACTTCTGAAAAAGCTTTAGAAGCTAGAAAAGCTGTAACAGAATTTTTACTAATTAACCACCCGTTAGATTGTCCAGTTTGTGATCAGGCTGGTGAATGCGATTTACAAAACTTGGCGTTCGAGCATGGTAAAGGTACCACACGTTATAAAGAAGAAAAACGAACTTTTGCACCAGAAGATATTGGCGATAACATTCAATTACACATGAACCGTTGTATTTTATGTTACCGTTGTGTAATGACTGCCGATCAGTTAACCGATGGACGTTGCCATGGTGTTTTAAATCGTGGAGATCACGCGCAAATTTCTACATACATATCTAAAGCAATCGATAATGAATTCTCTGGAAATATGATTGACGTATGTCCGGTTGGAGCATTAACGGATAAAACTTTTAGATTTAAATCTCGTGTATGGTTTAATAAACCAATGAACGCGCATAGAGATTGTGATAAATGTTGCGGTAAAACAACACTTTGGATGTTTGGTAACGAAATTCAACGTGTTACTGCTCGTAAAGATAAATATCATGAAGTAGAAGATTTTATTTGTAATACTTGTCGTTTTGATAAAAAAGAGGTGAGTGATTGGGTGATTGAAGGACCACGTAAGTTCGAAAAAGACTCGGTTATCAATCAAAACAATTACACGCGTGCAATTAAACCAGTTGAAATAAAAACGGAAGATCATATTTTATTCGGTCGTGAGGAAGATCGTAAAAAAATTAGTATGAAAGATATTCCGTTACAAAATAACGATAATAAGTAGTATATGGATCAAGCAATTATAATTGAAAAAAGTATTGTAATTGTGGCAGTTTTTGCCATAACAATGCTTATGGCTATGTACTCTACGTTAGCAGAACGTAAAATTGCAGCTTGGTTGCAAGACCGTGTTGGACCAAATCGTGCAGGACCAGGTGGTATTTTACAACCTTTAGCCGATGGTTTAAAATTATTTTCGAAAGAAGAGTTTCAGCCAAACACACCTAACAAATTCTTGTTTGTTTTAGGACCAGCAATTTCCATGACTATGGCTTTAATGACAAGTGCTGTTTTACCTTGGGGAGACAAACTTATTATTGGAGGTCGCGAAGTTATTTTACAAGCAACAGATATTGATGTAGCCTTATTATATGTTTTTGGGGTTTTATCTGTTGGTGTTTACGGAATCATGATTGGTGGTTGGGCATCAAACAATAAATACTCGTTAATGTCTGCTATGCGTGCTGCTTCGCAAATGATTTCCTACGAAGTAGGTATGGGACTTTCTATCATTGCTTTAATTATGATGGAAGGAACTTTAAGTTTAAGCGAAATTGCAGCGAACCAGCAAGGTTTAAATTGGAATGTGTTTTATCAACCATTAGGATTTATTATTTTCTTGGTTTGTTCTTTTGCCGAAACTAATCGTACTCCTTTTGACTTAGCAGAATGTGAAGCCGAACTTATTGGTGGTTATCACACCGAATATTCGTCAATGAAAATGGGATTCTATTTATTTGCAGAATACGCAAGTATGTTTATCTCATCAGCCATTTTAGCAGTTTTATATTTTGGAGCGTACAATTATCCTGGAATGCAGTGGATGGCCGAAAATGTTGGTGTAAACATTGCAAATATTTTAGGTATTGTAGTTCTGTTTGCTAAAATATGTTTCTTTATTTTCTTCTATATGTGGGTGCGTTGGACAATTCCTCGTTTCCGTTACGACCAATTAATGCATTTAGGTTGGAAAATATTAATTCCGTTAGCTATTGTAAATATTATTATCACAGGTGTTGTGGTATTATTAATAAAATTATAAGCGTATGTCATTAGATGGTGTTTCATTATCCGGCAGAAAAAAAGAAGTTGTAAACAACCAAATGAACTTTTGGGAACGAATGTATTTGGTTGCCATTGGTAAAGGGTTGTTAATTACACTTCGTCACTTATTTAAGAAAAAAGTGACTATTAAATATCCAGAACAAACGCGTCCTTTTAGTGAAGTTTATCGCGGACAACATATGTTAAAGCGCGACGAGCAAGGTAGAGAAAACTGTACAGCTTGTGGTTTATGTGCTTTATCGTGTCCTGCCGAAGCAATTGCTATGAAAGCTGCTGAACGTAAACCTGGTGAAGAGCATTTATACCGCGAAGAAAAATATGCAGAAATTTATGAGATAAATATGTTGCGTTGTATTTTTTGTGGTTTATGTCAGGAAGCTTGTCCAAAGGATGCAATTTATTTAACTGAGTCTAAAGTTTTTGTAAAATCTGCTTCTAATCGCGAAGATTTCATCTTTGGTAAAGACAAATTAGTTATGCCTTTAGAAATGGCAATTAAAAATACTCAAACTCAAAAAGCATAAACATGGTCGAAATTATTTTTTACATACTAGCGGCTATCACTTTGGGAACGGCATTTTTAACCATACTAAGTCGTAACCCAATTCATAGTGCTATATATTTAGTGATTTGTTTTTTCTCATTAGCAGGTCACTACGTTTTACTTAATGCACAATTTTTGGCTATTGTTCACATCATTGTTTATTCGGGTGCAATCATGATTTTAATGTTGTTCACGATCATGTTAATGAATTTGAATGAAAAGCTTGAAACACATAAAAAAACATTAAGCATTATTGCAGCTGTTTCTGCTTTATGTTTATTGGCTCTAATCTTAATTTCTGCTTTAATTAGAACCAAACCTGTAGTAGAAAGTTACTACGAAAGTGGTGAAGATTTTCAAAGCATAAAAGCTTTAGGTCAAGTATTAATGAACGATTATTTAGTTCCATTCGAATTTGTATCGGTTTTATTACTTGTTGCCATGATTGGAGCGGTGTTAATTTCTAAAAAAGAACAATTTAAAGTCAAATAAACTATGGAATCTGTATTACAACAAATAGGTATAGAAACATATTTATACTTGTCGGCATTACTGTTTTGCATTGGTGTTTTTGGCTTATTACTTCGTAAAAATGCTATTGTAATGTTTATGTCTATCGAAATTATGCTTAACGCAGTTAACTTAACTTTGGTAGCTTTTTCAACATTTCATCAAGATGCAGCAGGACAAGTATTTGTTTTCTTTTCTATGGCAGTTGCAGCGGCTGAGGTTGCTGTTGGTTTAGCCATTTTGGTATCTATATTTAGAAATGTAGGTAGCATCGATATTAATGAACTTAAAAATTTAAAAGGATAAAATGGAGACGACTTTAACTTTACTATTAGTTTTAGCCCCGTTTGTAGGGTTTTTATCCAATATAATTTTAGGAAAAAAATCGTCGACTGATGCTTCAGGTTACTTAGCAACCTTTATGGTTTTGGTATCTTTTGCTGTTTCGACTATGTTTTTCTTTCAAATAAAAAACGACGGACAACCCATTACAGTTTCGTTGTTTGAATGGATTACTTTAGGAAATCTATCTATTGGAATGGATTTTTACCTAGATCAACTTTCGTTACTTTGGTTAATGTTTGTAACAGGTATTGGAACTTTAATTCACCTTTACTCTGTAAGTTACATGCACGATGACGAGAATAAACACAAGTATTTTGCTTACTTAAACCTTTTCATATTTTTTATGATGGTTTTAGTTTTAGGTAAAAACTTACTTGTTATGTTTATTGGTTGGGAAGGTGTTGGTTTATGCTCGTATTTATTAATTGGTTTTTGGTATAAAAATCAGGCTTATAACGATGCAGCTAAAAAAGCATTTATCATGAATCGTATTGGAGATTTAGGTTTTTTAATCGGAATCTTTATTATAGGTTATGTATTTGATACTATTGATTTTGTTGAATTGAAAGAACTTTTCGTTAGCGGTAAAGGTTTTGCACACGCAACTTTATTAGGTATCGCAGCTTTAGCATTATTTATTGCGGCAACTGGTAAATCGGCACAATTACCACTTTATACTTGGTTACCAGATGCAATGGCAGGACCAACTCCGGTTTCGGCATTAATACACGCGGCAACCATGGTTACAGCTGGTATTTTTATGATTACTCGTTTAGACTTTTTATATGAAGTTGCTCCGCAAGTTAGTACCGTAATTGCTTATGTTGGTGGTATTACTGCATTTTTTGCAGCAACCATTGCTACTGTTCAAAACGATATTAAAAAGGTTTTAGCTTACTCTACAGTTTCGCAGCTTGGATTAATGTTTTTAGCTTTAGGTTTAGGCGCTTATCAAGTGGCGGTTTTCCATGTTATTACGCACGCTTTCTTTAAAGCTTGTTTATTCTTAGGATCTGGTTCGGTTATTCACGCAATGGGTGGTGAGCAAGATATTAGAAATATGGGTGGATTAAAATCGTATATGAAAACAACGCATATCACTTTTTTAATTGCAACTTTAGCTATTAGTGGTGTTCCGCCTTTGGCAGGATTTTTCTCTAAAGATGAAATTTTAGTAGCTGCGTTTCACGAAAATATGTTTTTATGGATTTTAGCTGCTGTTGCTTCTATATTAACGGCTTACTATATGTTTAGATTGTATTTTTTAACTTTTCATGGAAGTTTTAGAGGTACACAGCATCAAAAAGAACATCTACACGAAAGTCCATCTTTAATCACTATTCCACTTGTTATTTTAGCGATTCTTTCGGCTGTTGGTGGTTTAATTTCATTACCAGGCGAAAACAGTTGGCTACATTCATATTTAGCTCCAGTTTTATTTAAAAAGGTTCCGGTTCATCATTTAGATAATTCAAGTTTAATTTTAATGGGACTTGCAATTGTTGGTGCTTTAATTGGAATTGGAATTGCGTATGCTAAATTCATGAAGAAACAAGAAATTCCGGTTAGCGACGAAAAAATGATTGGTTTTACTTCTTTTGTTTATGATAAATATAAAGTAGACGAATTGTATGAATTGGTAATTGTAAAACCAATTTTAGCTTTTAGTTCTTTCGGTAAAAAATATATCGAACCTGGAATTTCAAATATGCTTTTTGGTTTAGTAAATGTTACTAACACATTAGCTGTTGAAGGTAAGAAATTACAAAACGGAAATATAGGATTTTACTTATTCGCCTTTGTATTTGGGCTTTGTTCAATTTTATATTATTTATTCTTTACTCGTTAATCCTACTAAATATGAATTTAATAATTTTTCTGTTACTCTATTTTATAGGAGCAATTGTTACTTATACAGTAGGTGATAAGTTAGCCTCTAAAGTGGCTTTGGCTTTTAGTGCTTTAGCTTTTGGATGCTTTATTTTTATGTTAGCACCTGCTAATGATATTTCGTTAATTTATAATTGGTTCTCTAATCCAAATGTTCAGTTTGCTTTAACTTTAGATGGGTTAGCAAAAGTGATGTTATTTTTAACTTCGGGCTTAGCTCCAATTATTATATTATCGTCTTTAAAATCTGAAATTACAAATGCTAAAGGTTTTTACACTTTAGTATTAATTATGTTAGGAGCTATGTCGGGAACTTTTTTAGCTGCCGACGGACTTTTATACTACATCTTTTGGGAATTATCCTTATTACCAATCTTTTTAATAGGATTAGTTTGGGGTAATAATAAACAAGGAGATTTACGCAAATCAATCATGAAGTTTTTTGTTTACACATTTGCTTCGTCGTTATTTATGCTTGCGGCTTTTATCTTTTTATATACAAAATCTCAAAGTTTTTATATTACAGATTTATACGCTGTTAAACTTTCGTACAACGAACAGTTTTGGGTGTTTTTAGCATTTTTTATTGCTTATGCGGTTAAAAT
>CANRKI010000081.1 GCA_947631175.1 uncultured Flavobacterium sp. | reverse complement strand
AGTCCGATAGAATATCGAACTCATTTTTATAATAATTAATTTTTTAATCTGTCCAAACTTTTGGGTGCAGTCCATTACATGTAGCTTTTTTTTAATCTAATAAAATTCTATAATCAATAAAATTGTACGGGTTGGGATCTGACTCAGAAGCATCAATAAAATGGATGCTATTTGGAGTTACAAAATTAAAAAAGTAAGTATCCTCACTTAAATCTTCTCTTAATTCGATGTAGGTATTATCTTCTATTCTCCAAGTTCCAATTTCTTCGGTATTATCTACCTCTCCGTTACTATAAAACGTGGTGAATTTTATAACAAAAGTTTCGTCAGATTTTCGGGTTACAATCCAAGAGTTAACTTCGCCTGGTATATAACTTCCGTTGTCGGTTCCTTTCCAAGTTCCTACAAATAATTTTTGTATTTGTTCTAGCTTCATTCAAAAAATATAAAGTTCACAAATATAGAATTTAAAGTATAACTTTTAATCGTCCGTTTTTATTTTATTGCTTTAAAAATTGACAAAAAAACCGAATACTTAACACGGTTAAATATTCGGTTCATCAATCTATAAATAAAAATTAATGCACTTCTTCAAAAAACACAATTTCCAGAGCTTTCTCAAAACTTGATTTATTTTTATTAAATTTTATTGTTAGTTTTTTATTTGTACCTACAACATAAGTACCTTCTGGTAGATTTTTCTCAAATTGTTCTTTTCTAGTTAAAATTTCATTTTTTAATAAAGCTGATAACTTGCCGTTGATAAATCCATTGATATTAAAAACACGTGTAAAATATTGATTACTATCGGCTATCTCAACCATTACGGGTTTAGTCTCTAAATCATAAAAATTTTCGAGTTCGCGAAGCTTTTCAATAGAAATATCTTCTAGACTAATTTTGTCAATTTTGTGTTTAAATTTATAAACAAAACCTGTTTCTAAATCTTTGTAAGTTGACACGTAGTACGATTTATTTGCCAAAACAAAAAGTTCGTTTTCTCTCCAAATTCGAATGGTTTTATCCTTTGCTGCTTCTAAATTCGGAATGGCGTAATCGTGAAGTTTTTCATCAATGTTTTGATAAAAATATCTCGAATAAGAGTCGGGATAGACTTCAATCTTATTCTGAGAAATAGCACACATAGATGCTAATAATGATACGTTAAGTAGTAATTTTTTCATGACTTTGGGACGTAATGTAAAATTAAGACCCCAATTTACAACCTCATTTTAAGCTACACAACAATATTGAACGAAAAAAAATATTTTAACTTAATTTACAACAAAAAAGAGGTGCTTTTTATCAAAAACACCTCTTTTTTTATTTTGATTCTGTATTAAGTTTGCTGTTTTTATATCCAAAAGAGAAATAAATTATTAAGCCAATAACTAACCAAATGGTGAAGTAAATCCAATTCCAAACAGATAATTCAGCCATCATATAAAAACAACATACTAAACCTAATAATGGAATTAATGATAAATTCTTTTTATAAGCCCAAACACATAAACCTATTAAAGATAGTAGAAAGATCCACATCGGGATTTTGTGTTTAAACAATTGAAAACCTGTTTCCCATTTTTGACTTTCGGCAATTGGCAATGCAGCTACAACCTCGTTATACGTTGTTATATTTTTATTTTTAATGATTGATAATTGCTGTTCAATATCTGATGTTTCAATATAATTATTTTGTTGTAAAAAGGCTAAAACTGTATCATGTTGATCATGAGTTAACGAAGTTACAATTCCAGCTGGTGTGTTAATTTCTGGCGAATTTGTAATAAAGTTTATTGTTGCTGTTTTATTTACTGTAAAACTTAAAACAAGTCCGATTATCACTAATGCTGGTGCTATAAATTTTGCATTTAAATAAGGTGTTCTAAATTTACCTCTTGGAATATCGGTTTTATCTTGTAAAACTAAAACCCCTGCACAAACAACTACAAAAGCAAATAAAGTTCCGATACTACATAAGTCTGTTACGGTGGTTAAGTTTAAAAATAACGCAGGAATTGCCACTACAAAACCAGTAACTATTGTTGCAAACGAAGGTGTTTTGAATTTTGGATGTACTTTTGCGAACTTTTTTGGTAATAAACCATCACGACTCATACTCATCCAAATACGAGGTTGTCCCATTTGAAACACTAATAAAACACTTGCCATTGCAACAACTGCACTAACAGCAATAATTCCAGACAGCCATTTTAAATTTAATTTTTCGAATACGTAAGCTAACGGGTCACCAACAGCTAGTTCAGAATAATTTACCATTCCGGTTAAAACCAAAGCGATAATAATATATAATATTGTACATATAACAATAGACCACATCATACCTCGAGGTAAATCACGTTGTGGATCTTTACATTCTTCTGCTGTGGTCGAAATAGCATCAAAACCTATGTAAGCAAAAAACACTGCCGATACACCTTTTAATACGCCATTCACTCCATTAGGAGCAAAAGGGTTCCAATTTTCAACATCAACATAAAAAACACCAACAGCTATTACTAATAAAATCACGGCCATTTTAACAACAACCATGGCGTTAGAAGCATTTCTAGACTCTTCGATTCCACGATAAACCAACCAAGTAACTAAAATAATAATCAATAAAGCAGGTAAATCAGATACAAAATGGAAATTACCTATTTGCGGAGCGGTTTGCCATGCAGTATATGCATCCTGAATATTTTGAGGTAAGTTTTCAAACGTTTTTCCTGCTTTCATCAATGCAATAGCATCATTAAACCCAGCCGAAGCAGTTAAATAATCCATTTGCACCCACATAGGTAAATGTATACCTCCAGTAGAAAGCAAACTGGTAAAATAATCACTCCAGGATATTGCCAACGTTATGTTTCCGACGGCATATTCCATAATTAAAGACCAACCTATAATCCAAGCGATTAATTCCCCAAAAGCTACATAACTATAAGTATAAGCACTACCCGATACAGGAACCATGGCAGCAAATTCTGCATAAGCAAAAGCGGCAAAACCACAAGCCAAACCTGTAAACATAAATAAAAATATAACAGCTGGTCCTCCGTCTGCGCTAGCAGTACCAATAGTCGAAAAAACACCTGCTCCAACAATTGCAGCAATACCAAACGATATTAAATCACGCAAACGCAAATGTTTTCCTAAAGAATTTTCGGATTTTTGCACTTGTTCTAAAATATTTTCTACCGTTTTTTTTCTAAACAATCTATTTTGTCCCATCTATAATTTGCTACTCTTTTAAATTCTTATTTTATATTAAATAACGAGGCTTAAATTAAACAAAAAAATAAAGCCAACCTACAAATATAAAGGATTTGGAAGGTTAAATTAAAAATAAATATCATAATTTTTGGTATAAGATAAATCTATTTTTACATAAATAATTATAATTAAAATTTTTAGTAAAGCTTAAAAACTCCCTCTATATTTGCAGTGTAAAAAAATTAATAATCTAAATAAATTATATAATTATGTCATTAGTAGGTAAAAAATTCCCAAACATCACAGTTGATGCGATTTCAGAAATGGGTGATAACTTAAGAATTAACGTTTTAGAAGAAGCTACAAAAAATAACAAAAAAGTGTTATTATTTTGGTATCCAAAAGACTTTACTTTTGTTTGTCCAACTGAATTACACGCTTTCCAAGCTGCTTTACCAGAATTCGAAAAAAGAAATACAATGGTAATCGGTGCTTCTTGTGATACAAATGAGGTTCACTTTGCATGGTTAAACACTCCAAAAGATAACGGTGGTATCGAAGGTGTTACTTACCCAATCTTAGCAGATACAACTCGTAACTTATCTAACGTTTTAGGTATTTTAGATGTTGAAGGAACTGAATACAATGAGGAATTAGACACAGTATTAATCAGTGGATCTAATGTTACTTACAGAGCTACTTACTTAGTTGATGAAACTGGAAAAATTTTCCACGAAGCAGTTAACGATATGCCATTAGGACGTAACGTAAACGAATTCATCCGTTTAATCGACGCTTATACTCACGTACAAACTCACGGTGAAGTATGTCCAGCAAACTGGGAAGAAGGTAAAGATGCAATGTCTGCTGACAGAAACTCTACTGCTGAATACTTAGCAAAACACTAAGATTAAAAACTATTAAATCCAAATTCTGGATTCAAGTTAATCTTGAATTTGGATTTATTTTTAAAAACTTTAATTTATTTACTATTATGTTATTAGAATTAGATCAAGATACCTTACAAGAAATAGTTTCATCAAACAATAAAGTTGCTGTTCAATTCTCAGCTTCATGGTGTGGTAACTGCCGAATTATGAAACCTAAATTCAAAAAAATGTCTACAGAAAAAGAGGATATTACTTTTGTTATTGTAGATGCTGAAAAATTTCCAGAATCAAGAAAATTAGCTAACGTTTCTAACTTACCTACTTTTGCAACTTTTGTTGATGGTAAATTAGTTAACGAAACACAAACTAACAAAACAGAAGTTTTAGCTGATTTAATTAATGAAATTGCTTAATTAAAATGAAATTACCTGTAATAAAACATTTAACTCAATTTATTGAGGATAATGACCAAGACTACGTAAACGAAACAATTGAGGTTTTAGAAGCTTTATGCGAAGTTCCTTCATTAAAAGATGAAGAACTAGATGTAATTGCAGAGTTAATCTCTAACATGTACGGTGCTATCGAGGTAGACAAAATGGTTAAAGAAGGTACACCTAAAAAAGAAGCCCTTAACAACTTTATGCAAAGAGTTTTAGGCTCTATCGACAAATAACATTTAACTACCTACTAAATATTTACTCGTAACAATTTGTGTAAATCAAATTGTTACGAGTAAATATTTTTATCCCAACAACAACCCTATAAATATACTAACACATTTTTGCTAAAATTTAATTTATAATGCCTATTTTTGATAGAAATAAATCAATCACTATGGCACAAATAACATTAAAAGGTAATCCTATTGAAACCAAAGGTTCATTACCAAAAGTAAATAGCAAAGCTCCAAACTTTAGCTTAACTGCAGCAGATTTATCTACAAAAACTTTAGTTGATTTTTCTGGAAAAAACATTATCTTAAACATCTTTCCATCAGTAGATACAGGTGTCTGTGCAACTTCGGTTCGTGAATTCAATAAAAAAGCATCAAGCATTGATAATACAGTTGTTCTATGTATTTCTAAAGATCTACCTTTTGCTTTTTCTCGCTTTTGTGCTGCAGAAGGAATTGAAAATGTTGTAACCTTATCCGATTTTAAATCAGATGATTTTGGTTCAAATTACGGAGTTACAATCACAACAGGTCCTTTAGCTGGATTGTTATCAAGAGCTATTGTAGTTATAAACACAGACGGTGAAATAGTATACACAGAACAAGTTCCAGAAATTGGACAAGAACCTGATTACCAAAACGCATTAAACGCAATCTAATACCATTTACTTGAAGAATTTTTTTATCGGTAGAATTAAAAGTGTGAAATACGCTGTTAAAGGTATGTTTCTTTTAGCAACCACAGAACATAGTGTTATTTCACAACTTTTTTTTGGAATTTTAATTACTTTTGCTGGTATTTATTACGATATATCTGCAACAGAATGGATGTTTCAATTTTTATGCATTGGACTCATTATAACCGCAGAAGGCTTAAACACAGCCATTGAAGCAATTTGTGATTACATACAACCTAATTTTGATTCAAAAATTGGATTTATTAAAGATATTGCTGCTGGTGCGGTAGCCTTTGCTGCTTTTTTTGCAGTCATCATTGGAATAATTATTTACTATCCTAAAGTTTTTTAAAAAATAATCATAAAATAATGTCGAACTCATCTGCTAAAAAACAAGCCGATAACGCAAATCAAACTAAATATTCTTCTAACAAAATAAGCTATATTGGGCTTATTTTATTGCTATTTGCCATCGCATTATTTATTTCATTCTTATCGTATTTTATAAATGGTCAATACGATCAAAGTACGCTAGTAAGTTTTTCTGACAGAGAAACGCTTCCTGCTAATCACTTAGGAAAAGTAGGCGCTCATTTATCCGAATTTTTTGTTTTTAAAGGATTTGGTATCGCTGCGTTTGTTTTTGTGAAAATTCTTATCGGGCTTGCCTTACAACTTTTTAAAGCAAAAGATAAACGCAAATCTAAAGCGGCTATTAAAGCAAGTTTATTCTGGGATTTTTATCTGCTTATCGTTTCATCCTTCATTTTTAGTTTTATTGAAACTAAGGATTTTAATTTGGGCGGAATGATTGGGTTCGAAATCAATGCTTTCTTTTCTGATTACATCGGAAAAATTGGAACTTTTTTACTTTTCATTTTACTATTGAGCTTCTATTTTGGTTTTAAATACAATTTATCAATAGCTAAAGTTGTAAATGGAGTTTCTGAAATGTCAGAAAATATCAAACAAAAAATCTCGAATCTAAAAAATAAACTTTCTAAAACAGAAAATACAAGTCAAACATCCGAGATTGAAGTTGCAACAACCAACGAAAATATAATTCCTATTGATGAGATAGAAGAAAAAATAATTGAGGAACCTAAACTCGAGGTCGTAACTCCTATGGCAGAAGTTATTGAACCGATTGAGCAAGTAGCTCCGCAACCCAAACCGGTAGTCGAAAATATATCGATTCCAAAAGCAAACGCACAAGATCCTGAGGTAGAAGTTATTGTAAACAAAGAAGAATCTTTAAACGATACCGAAATTTTAGCGCACCAATTGGTAACCGATTTTGGGGAATTTGATCCAACTTTAGAACTTTCGAACTTTAGGCTTCCTACCCCCGATTTGTTAAGAGAACACTCGAGCGGAGATGTTATTATTAACAAAGCAGAACTTGAAGCCAATAAAAATAGAATTGTAGAAACTTTACGTAACTATAAAATCGAAATCACAACGATAAAAGTTACCGTTGGTCCTACTGTTACTTTATACGAAATTGTTCCGGAGGCAGGAGTGCGTATATCTAAAATTAAAAATCTAGAGGACGATATTGCGCTTTCGTTAGCAGCATTAGGAATTCGTATTATAGCACCAATTCCAGGAAAAGGTACTGTAGGTATCGAGGTACCAAACAACCAACCAACTATTGTGTCTATGAAATCGGTAATTCAATCACCTAAATTTCAGGCCGCAGAGATGGAACTGCCAATTGCCATTGGACGTAACATTCAAAATGAAACTTTTGTTTTTGACTTGGCTAAAATGCCGCACTTGCTTATGGCTGGAGCAACAGGGCAAGGTAAATCAGTTGGTTTAAATGCTATTTTAACTTCGTTACTTTACAAAAAACACCCTGCCGAGGTGAAATTTGTTTTAGTTGACCCTAAAAAGGTAGAGTTAACTTTATTTAATAAAATTGAACGTCATTACTTAGCAAAACTTCCAAACACAGAAGATGCTATTATTACAGATAACACCAAAGTAATTCATACTTTAAACTCGATGTGTATCGAGATGGACAACCGTTATTCGCTATTAAAAGATGCAATGGTTAGAAATATTAAAGAATACAACGAAAAGTTTAAACAACGAAAATTAAATCCAGAACACGGACATCGCTTTTTACCATACATTGTTTTAGTTGTTGATGAGTTCGCAGATTTAATTATGACCGCCGGTAAAGAGGTTGAAACACCAATTGCGCGTTTAGCACAATTAGCTCGTGCCATTGGTATCCATTTAATTATTGCAACGCAACGTCCGTCTGTTAACGTAATTACTGGTATTATTAAAGCCAATTTCCCAGCGCGAATTGCCTTTCGTGTAACTTCTAAAATTGACTCTCGCACAATTTTAGACGGACCAGGTGCCGATCAATTAATTGGACGAGGAGATTTACTTTTCACACAAGGTAACGATATGATTCGTGTACAATGTGCCTTTGTGGATACACCAGAAGTAGAACAAATTTGTGAATTTATTGGCGGTCAAAAAGCCTATCCAGATGCATATTTATTACCAGAATATGTAGGCGAAGAAGGAGATGGCACAAAACTTGATATAGATATTTCAGAAAGAGATAGCTTGTTTAAAGAAGCTGCCGAAATTATTGTTACCGCTCAGCAAGGATCTGCCTCATTATTACAACGAAAATTAAAATTAGGCTATAATAGAGCAGGTCGTTTAATTGATCAATTGGAAGCTGCAGGAATTGTAGGTCCGTTTGAAGGAAGTAAGGCACGATCTGTAAACATTCCAGACTTGGTATCTCTAGATCAATTTTTTGAGAATGAAAAAAACTATTAAAATGAAAAAAATATTTACATTATTCGCCCTATTCGTTTTATCTATAAACATAGCACACGCACAAGATGCCGCAAAAGCAAAAAAACTATTAGACGAAGTTAGTAGTAAAGTAAAATCTTACGATAATGTGATTTTAGATTTTAAAATAAGTATTCAAAATTTAAAAAAAGAAATAAATCAAGAGTCTAAAGGAAATGTAACCATTCAGGGAGATAAATATAATTTACATATGATGGGTACAAACAAAGTTTTTGACGGAAAAAAAATATATACAATTGTTCCAGAAGATGAAGAAGTTACCATAGCAACCCCATCTGGGCAAGAAGCGGAATTTACGCCGGCTAAAATTTTAACGTTCTTTAATTCTGGGTTTAAATACAACTGGGATATTACACAAAATATTAAAGGTCGAAAAATTCAATACATAAAATTGTCACCAACAGCGGCAAAAGATCACAGAAAACAAGTGCTAATAGGTATTGATACACAAACAAAAAATATCTACAATATTATTGAGGTAGCCAAAGATGGCACTAAAACAACAATAATTGTAAATTCTTTCAAAACAAATCAACCTATTTCAAAAAATCAGTTTAACTTTGAGGAATCAAAATACCCAAACTATTACATTAATAAATTAGATTAAAAGAGTGAAAATTCTCGATCGTTATATCTTAAAATCATTTTTACAAACACTAGCAACAGTGTTTGTAATTTTGTTTTTTATCTTTATCCTACAAGGCTTTTGGCTATTCATTTCTGAACTGGCTGGTAAAGACCTAGACTTGCTAACTATTGTGAAATTTTTATTACTGTACTCCCCACGAATTGTCCCCTTGGTCCTTCCGTTATCTGTACTGTTAGCTAGCATCATGACTTTTGGTTCTTTCGCCGAAAATTACGAGTTTGCTGCCATGAAATCGGCTGGAATTTCACTTAAAAGAAGTTTGCAGCCCCTAAGTATTTTTATTGGTATTTTAGCGCTTGTCTCGTTTTGGTTTGCAAATAATGTAATTCCAAAATCAGAATTCGAATTCATTAATCTAAGAAAAGAGATTATTGAAACCAAACCTGCAATGGCAATTGCCGAAGGTGTTTTTTCGCAACTTGGAAACACAAATATTAAAGTTGAAAAAAAATACGGCGAAAACGGCGAAATGCTAAAAAATGTAACCATTCATGTAAAATCAAACACAGGAGTTGGTAACAAAACAATCATCAAAGCGAAAGAAGGAAAATTATCTAACTCATCTAATAACATCTTAACCTTAGATTTATTTGATGGATATTATTATGAAGATATAAAAAATGTAAAAAAACCAAATGATCCTAAACAACCATTTGTAAAATCTTATTTCAAGACAAATAAAATCAACATCGATATTTCTTTATTAAACAAGCAAACAGAAAATGAAGATGATAAAGTTGTTGGAACATCAATGCTTAATTTAAGTGCTTTATTTCAAGAGAAAAACAACCTTTATAACGATTTAAATAAAGAACTCGAATCGTATACAGAGAATACAAATCTTTATGTAAAGTCTAAATTTTATGTTGATCCAGAACATAAAAACGAAAAATCAGACGAAAATTCAATCAACAACATTATAAATCAATACAGTAGTGAAGATAAAGAACGTATTTACAATCTAGCCATTAACACTATCGAGAGTAATAACGCTACCCTATTTACTAAAAGTAATTATTTATTCGAAATACAAAAATCAATTTTTAAACACGACGTTTTAATAAACGAAAAGTTTGTTATTGCATTTTCATGTATTCTAATGTTTTTTATTGGTGCACCACTTGGAGCAATTATACGAAAAGGTGGTTTAGGCTTACCAATTGTTTTTGCTGTACTTATATTTATTACCTACCATTTTATTAATACCTTTGGTAAAAAAGTAGCACAAGAAGGTGGTTTAGACCCTAATTTAGGAGCTTGGTTATCTAGCTTGGTTTTATTACCGTTAGCTATATTTTTAACTTACAGAGCCACAAACGATTTAAATGTGAACATCAATTTAGATTGGATTATTGATCCCATCAAAAAAATATTTTCTAAAAAGAAAAAACAAACAACATAACTAAAATGCATTCAGATAAAATTAAATTAAATACTATAGAAGAAGCCATTGAAGATATTCGTCAAGGCAAAATTATTATAGTAGTTGACGATGAAGACCGTGAAAATGAAGGAGACTTTTTAGCAGCAGCTGATAAAGTAACACCCGAAATGATAAACTTTATGGCTACTCACGGCCGTGGTCTAATTTGTACGCCACTTACAGAAAAAAGATGTAAAGAACTTGGATTACCTTTAATGGTTTCTAAAAACACAGTATTACACCATACTGCCTTTACAGTTTCTGTAGATTTAATTGGGAATGGATGTACAACAGGAATATCAGCTCAAGATCGTTCTAAAACAGTTGAAGCTTTAGTTAATCCGGATACAAAACCAGAAGATTTAGGACGTCCAGGTCATATCTTTCCATTAATTGCTCGCGAAGGCGGTGTTTTACGCAGAACAGGCCACACCGAAGCAGCAATTGATTTTGCCCGCTTAGCAGGTTTTAAACCAGCAGGTGTTATTTGTGAAATTATGAATGAAGATGGAACAATGGCACGATTACCAGAATTGGTAGAAGTAGCTAAAAAATTCGATCTAAAATTAGTTTCTATTGAAGATTTAGTGGCGTATAGAATGAAGCATGATAGCTTAATCCAGAAAAAAGTTGATTTTGAATTAAACACGCGCTTTGGATTATATCGTTTACGTGCTTACCAACAAGTAACAAACAAGCAAGTACACATTGCTTTAACCAAAGGAACTTGGAACGCTGGTGAGGCTATTTTAACACGTATAAACTCATCTCATGTAAACAACGACGTTTTACAAATTATCACAAACAACTCGGCAGATGAAAAATTAGATCAAATGTTCGAGGCGATTAATAAAAAAGAAAAAGGAGCAATTATTTTTGTGAATCAAGAAAATGCAACTATTGATTTATTAGACAGATTAGAAGTTCTAAAAAACTTACAAGCCGAAAATTCAAACCAAGTAGTTAATGCTCCTAAAGTACAGTTAGATGCTAAAGATTTTGGAATTGGCGCTCAAATTTTACACGATTTAAACATTTCTAAAATAAAATTAATGAGTAATTCAGAACAACAAAAACGTGTTGGTATGATTGGTTACGGATTAGAAATTACAGATTATATTAAATTCTAAAAAAAGTGTTGCTTAAGCAACACTTTTTTATTTGCTAACTTTTTAAATGTAAGGCAAATAGAATTTTAATGAAAAATAAAACAAAAAAAAGCTATCAAAACCCTTGTAGAATAAGGAAAAACGTATATATTTGCACTCGCAATACAGAAGTAATGCAGACCAGGAGAAATGGCAGAGTGGTCGAATGCGGCAGTCTTGAAAACTGTTGACTGTAA
>CANRKI010000080.1 GCA_947631175.1 uncultured Flavobacterium sp. | reverse complement strand
ATGCTACATCATATTTTACTTTTCTTGCCATAAAAAATGCCCCCAAAAGTGTCTAACTTTTTGGGGGCAGTGTATAATTGTAGCTTTTTTTATATAAATAATTATACAAATGTATAATAACGAGCCCCAAGTAAATTAGGATCTTCTGTCTCAATTTTATCTAAAATAAATTCATTTTTTGGTTCTATAACCTGTTGTTTTTGTTCTTTTTTATGTAAGGCAACATAGGTTTCAAAATTTATAGCTGTTGATTGATTTAAAAAATCAAAAATAGATAAAGTAGGCAAAGCCATTTTCCAGTTTTCTTGAATCTCTCCTTCAAAAACTTTTGATTTTGATCCTGAACCATACGCAATAAAACCAAATTTTTTATTGTTGATGTTGCTTTCATTTTGAGCAAAATAGGTTAGGGTAGAGAGTAATCCTAAAAATATAGACCCGGTATAAATGTTTCCTACTTGGCCAGATGCAATTTCTGATGGTTCAATTTTTTGTTGTACCAAGTTTAAGTACAATTCGGATTTAGAAAAAGCTTTAATTTGCTCTTTAGCATCCGCTGCATTTACATCAATTAGCTCTGGATTTTCGGCTAAAAAAATTTCATGGAACGTACGTCGACCCTGAAAACAATATGGCAAATGCATTAACACAGCTTCCCAATTTTGGTACACTTTATTGTTCTCTAAGCTATTTTCTTCTTTAAAATTTTGATAAGCTTCTGTAATTCGATTTACGTAGCATTGGTTCGAATATTGCCCCTCAAAAACGGGTTGGTCTTTGTAAATCGAAACTTCGGTTTCTAAAACATCAAACCAATTATCATTAGTATTATTTCCTGTAATTTGTTGTTTGGTAACGGTGCGTCTTGGTTTAAAAAAATCAAAAACACTTTCTGTAGCAACACCAATTTGCGAATCAAAACTTAGTAATCGAGGGTTTGCCGAAATTAACATAGCAATTGCACCAGCACCTTGTGTGTATTCTCCGGTTGATGCCAAATCGTATTTTGCAAAATCTGTTGCAATCACGATGGCTTTTTTAGTTGGATTTGCTTTTACAAAATCGATGGCATTGTGCATGGCATCAACGGCTCCAATACAAGCAAAAGTATGGTCCACAGCGTCACAATTTTTAAAAGATCTGTTTCCTAAAACTTGCTCTAGTAAACCTAAAACATAGGATGCAATGGGTTTAGAACTATCAACACCACTTTCTGTACCTACATAAATTTTGGCAATTTTATTTGTTTGTATTTCAGGATTTTGTTTGATTAATTTTAAGGCAGCATTTGCAGCAAGTGTAACCACATCCTGATAAATGTCTAACAAGGCCATTTTTTTTAAGCCAAGACCTTTTATAAGTTTTAAAGGATCAATTCCTCTATTTTCTGCTAAAGATTCTATCGGTAGATGAATTTTAGGTATATCAAAAGAAATACTATCTATACCAACTTTCATAAAAAATTTAATATTTAAGTGAACTACAAATTTACGTCTTAATTAAATAATTATCTATTCTATTTATTAAAAAAAACATCGAGCATGAAAACAAAAAAAGAGTCCGATTTCTCGAACTCTTTGGGTTTTATATTTTTGATAAGATTATAACAGCTCAAAACTAATTGATACATTGGTGTTTATTACAATTTCGCCAATAGCTAAAGTAGGTTCAATTCCGCCTGCATCAGCAACTTCCATATTCGCTTTCATTGCAAATTGACGTGGCATGTATACGTTAGCTGAATTATCTGATATTAAAATTGCTTTTCCAACTTTTTGACCTAATGGTTTTACAAAATCCTCAGCTTTTTTCTTTGCATCTAAAACGGCTTTTGCACGTAATTCGGCATTGTATTTTTCAATCTCTGTTGATTTTAATTCGATACCTTGTAAAACATTAGCACCATTTCCAATTAAATCATTAATTAAAGTATCGTAATTTTTTAAATTATAAAGTTCAATTACAAAAGTTTGATTTGCTAAATAAAAATCTTTCTTTTTTTCGTAATCCCTGTTTTTAAACAGATTAACTTGGTTTGTTTTAAAATGTTTGTCGTCTATTTTATGTTTTTTAATGGTTTTTAGCATATTAGCTATAATTGCATCGTTTGTTTTTTTAGCAACTTCCGATTTTTCGTTTCTCGTTTCGGCTCCAATTGTAATAACAGCATAATTAGGTGAAATTTTAATTTCGCTAGTTCCTGTTACGTTAATTTGCGGAATAGGATTGGTATTTTGTGCTTGCATAGTTACAATAGCTAGTACAGATGTTAATAATAAAATAATTTTTTTCATAATTTTTTAAATTTATATTAAATAATAAACTACAATTATAATGCCAAAAAATAAAAAACTATTTTTGTTTTATGGATTCAGAATTTTATCATTTTCAAATAAAAACATTACAAGGTAAGAGCATAAGTACGGCTCTGTTTGTAGATAAAGTGGTGTTAGTTGTTAACACGGCTAGTAAATGTGGTTTTACTTCACAATATGAAGGTTTAGAGGCTTTGTATCAAAAGTATAAAGATGATGGTTTGGTAATTATTGGTTTTCCGTGTAATCAATTTAATAATCAAGAGCCGGGTGATGCGAGTCAGATTCAATCGGGCTGTTTGATAAATTACGGCGTAAGTTTTTTTATGTCTGAAAAAGTTGAAGTGAACGGAAAAAATGCGCATCCATTATTTCAGTATTTAAAATCAGAAGCCAAAGGTTTTTTAACGGATTCTATAAAATGGAATTTCACTAAATTTTTAATTGATACTGAAGGTAAACCGATAAAGCGTTACGGAAGTTTTACTAAACCAAGCGCGATTGAAAAAGATATTTTAAAATTATTAAAAAAATAAACGAGGCTTAGGGCTCGTTTATTTTTTTGTACTTAACTTATAAATAGTTGTATTTTTTTTTGGATCGTCTGGATCGTCGCAAAGTAAAAATTCAAGATTCTTTTTATCTTTTTTATATAAAGTTATTCCTTCAATTTTTGCATCGTTGCTAATTACTTTGGTGTATTTTAATTTTTGTTTTTTAGGTTCGATACAACCAAATAAGCTACCGCCAATTTTACCGTCATCGTAGGTCGATTTTGCACCTTCTGCAGTTGCTGTAAAATATATTTTATCGTCTACTAAAACAGCGTCCGAAAATCCGGTTTGCATCCCATTAAGTGGTGGGAGTTTTATATCTTTTAAAACAATATTAAATTCTTCCTCAATATTATTTCCTTGAATAATGGCAATGAAATTTCGGTTGTTTTTACCGTTTCCTCTGTTAAACAAATATAAATCGTCTTTGTAAAATAAGGCACCTTCAATATTAAGTTCATCGACTTCGATATTTGCGAACGAAGCAATTGAAGGGTATAAAATATCTAAATTTAAATGTTTTACACTTTGGTTTGAATGCTTATAAATGGCTCCAACTTCACGATTTGGTTTTGAACCCGATCCAAAAATGTAATACGAATCGTTATGATACGTGATTGCCTCAAAATCCAGCTTGTTTTTTTTAGAGGTATTTTCCTCTATTATTGGGTATAATTGATGTTTTGTAAGTTCTTTATCATTAATTGCATATTCGTACAACACATTACTATCATCTGCAATCACAAATAATTGTTCTTGATTGTAATGCAAACCAGAAGCAGCTGAGATACCAAATATTTGAGTTAGGATTTCGAGAATGATTTGTTTCATGAGTTTTGTATTTACTATAATGTAAATGTATAAAAAAAAGCAGAGTAAAACTCTGCCTTATTTTTAACTTACACAAATAGGTGATAAGTGTGATATGTTGTCAATCGCGATATCTTTAGATGAAATAAATTCAATTTCCATAGCTGTATCTACCGCTTCGATTCTGGGTTCAGCAATGCAATCAAGTTCGTTTAAAACAGAAAACTCTTTCGAGATTAATTCGCTCATATAAACAGCGCTGTCCGCATCGATTTCGGCTTTTAAAGCTGCAATAGTTGTGTTTAAATGTTTAATTTTCTCTTTATTGTCATTGATACTTACAATGTTGTTTTTAGTAAGTGCAAACTCATTTTGCTTTTGCTCAAGCTGTTGTCTTAAAGCCGCAATTTCGTCAAGATCTACTGTGTTTAGTTTTTCTTTTAAAACCGAAATTATTTTGTTGTTTTGATTTATTTGATCAACTAAACCTTTTGAAATTTCGTTAATTCCTTTTTCCCAGTTGTATTTTAGTTGATTGGCTAAATCCTTGTGTAAATCTAAAATTTGTTGTTTAAATACTGAGCCAATTTGTTCGTTCAATAAAAGATTTTTATCGTAAATCGACTGTTTTTTTAAGTCCATTATCGAATAAAACTCTTTCTCTAACTCGTGATTGTTTTGCGTATTTAATTCAATGTTTTTTAGATCTTCATTAAATTTAATAATCTGAATTTCCTTATGAGTAATTGCATCACGTTCTTGATCGATGTTTGTGTGCAACGTTTGGATTTTCAGTTCTAATGTGTCAAGATCTCCAATTTTCTTGTTTTTATTATCAAGCTCCGCAATTTCGTTTTTTAACGAAACAATGCGTTTAATTTTTTCGGTAATAAAATTAGGTAAAGCCACATTAGTTGTTGGTTTTTTAGCGAAAGCTTCTCCGTTTTCGATATGATCCCCAATAAAGCTAAAGTAATTGTTTTTCGAGGTTTGAATAATCTCTGATTTTTTAGCACTTATAAAAGATTCATCCGCTACTACTGTTTTTTTGTCTTTTCTGTAAAACGAAGTTCCTTTTTTAAATACCTCAATACTTTTTTCTTGTTTTGTTCCCCAACTTTTTAAATTATAATTCCCATCCTGAGCAAACGAAACAATCGCGTCATTTATAGGGTTAATGTGAATGATAAAATAATAGTTAGCGTCTAACTCGATTAAATTTGATGAAATTTGGATTTGATGAGATAAATACTTTTCAAAAATGTTATAGAAGTCCGAATTAATGATATTGTCATCACTACGCTCGTCCATTCCAGTCCATTCATTTTTACTATTTACGCCATAAATAATATAGCCTCCCTCCGAATTTGCAAATGCCATCACTTGTTTTACAAGTTCTAACCGGTCTTTTTTGTTGTTTAATGTAAAAATCTCTTTGAAAATAATATCTACTTCATTTTGGTCAGAAGGTAGATTTTTTAATTCCAAGAGTCGTTTTTTGGTTACTGTTTCTTTTCTCATTTTTATTTATTTATTGATAAAAGAGGGTGAGTGTAAATATACCAAAAAGTAAGATTATTCTTGTTTTAAATATCGTTGTTTTTAATTTTTTATTTAAAAATGACTTTTGTGTTTTTATTAACATAAATAGTTGTCTTATTCATTTTTTTTAGAATGTTTATCTTTTTTTTTTGATAGAAAAGAAAGTGTTTTTAACTTTTACTTTTATTTCCTTTTTTATGCTTTTGCACTATTTTTATTAGATTAAGATTAACCGTTTATTTTGTTGTGATAATTTATGGTTAATAAATTAAAGGTTTTTAGTTATTTTATAATAAATTATAGTTAACAAACGAAAAGAGATGTGTGTAGTAAATGGTTTTATTTTATACTTTCGTTTTAAAATGCGTTAGGGATAGCAGCGGTATCCTTTTATGTTGGCTGAAGTTTACGAAGCCTACAATAAAAGATATAGCGAATAGCCCGACCGAGCCCGAAGCACTTTTATTTTTTAATAGGATTGTACTGGCGAGGTAACGCCCAAATAAATTTTTATGTTAAAACACTTTTTAAAATATGCAATTGTTGCGTTTTTTCTTTGTCTTTTTGGAGGATGTGATTTTAAACCAACAACGGAGTTCACTAAAAATCAAAGTTTTTATTATTGGAAAACGATTTTTAAATTAACAGATACCGAAAGAAAAACATTACAAAACAATGCAATTGATAAGTTGTACATTCGTTTTTTTGATGTAGGATTGGTTGGTAATAAGGTGGAGCCGTTGGGGAAAATTTTTTTTAACGAAAAACCTGTTCAAAATGTAGTTCCTGTGGTTTTTATTAAAAATGAAATTTTTTATGATAAGGATTTAGATATTAAAAATTTAGCATCAAAAACACATCAGCTAATTGCTAAAATTGCATCGTATAATGAGATCTTATTTGATGAAATTCAGATAGATTGCGATTGGAGTTTGCAAACAAAAGCAGCTTATTTTTTGTTTTTAGAAGAGTTAAAAAAATGTCATAAAAAAACGGTTTCGGTTACAATTCGCTTGCATCAAATAAAGTATGCCGAGCAAACTGGAATTCCGGAGGTTGATTCCGGCGTTTTAATGTATTACAACATGGGGAAAATTAACGCCGATGACAAAAACTCGATTTACGATCGCGAAATTGCGTTAAAATATATTCCGTCGATTAAAAATTACAACTTGCCCTTGGTTACTGCTTTGCCAATTTTTAATTGGTTGGTGCATTTGCGAAACGAACAAGTTGTGCAAGTAATTCCGAAAACAGATCCAAATTTAATTGAAAATTTAAGCGAAATAAAGACCGGAATTTTTGAAGTTAATTCCGATACATATTTTCAAAATTACACCTTAAAAAAAGGGGATCAATTAAAATTAGAATCGGTTCCGTACACTGAAATACAAACTATAGTTAACGATATAAATCGCTATTCTGAATTGGCTACGCAACAAATTATTTGGTACGATTTAGATGAGCACAACATAAATTGGTATAAAAATGAAACACTTTTTAAATAAAAATAAATGGCTAACATCGGTTACAATTGGACTTAGCGCATACGCGGGTTTTGCTTGTGCAGATTATGGTTACGATTATTTTACATCTAATTTTACTCCAGAACTTTTTGTTAGTAAAAACTTAGAACCTCTAAATTTTGATTCGTATTCTAAATTTTATTTAGGAAATTCATATTACGGAACGGGTTTAAATAGCGGCGGAAATATGGAGTCGGATATTAACGATTGGTTGGTTTATACCAAAAAAGTAATTCCGGCAGCAACAATACAAACGGTAATGTATAGCAAAGCCGAAGATCGTGAAATGCAACTTAAAAAATTAACGCAAAGTAGCAACAAACAAGTTCGAAATTTAGCCGATTTTGCAAGTTTAGCAAACCAAATAGACGTTTTTTCTGCTGTTGAGGTCGATCCGTGGGATTATAAACCAGGACCGTTAATGAGCGGGAGTTTAGCCAAAAAAGCCGAAGATAAATATAAGGAAACAACTGATGTGTTTTTGAAAAGTCGTTACTGGTTTTTAACTCTTAAAGCTTATTTCTATAGTAAAGATAAAAAGCAAGTAATTCGTTTTTTTAACGAAACACAAGCTCAAAATCAACAGCACAAATACTTTGCAAATGCGGTTGATTATGTGGCTGGGGCTTATTATGCAAATCGTGATTTTGTAAATGCAAACTTACATTTTGCAGAAGTTGTTGTTTTAGATGAAACTAAAATAATGCCTGCAACTCGTGATTTTAAAGTTTTAAGTAACGCCGATTTTGATAAAATGTTAGCCCAAGCCAAATCGACCGAAGTTAAAGCGGCAATTTGGACGATAATGGGATACAAAAAAGATGAGTTAAAGGCTTTGCAAGAGGTTTATAAGTTGGATTCAAACTCTAAATTTATTCCTGTTTTATTAGCTCGAGCAATAAATATAAACGAGGCGGCTTTTTCATCATTTTACGAAAAAGAAATAGAAACGGCAGATAATGCGGCTTATTTAAAACGCGCTTCTAAAGCGGTTAACGCGCAGTTGTTTGATTTGGTTAAGCAAGGTGCTACTAAAATGGGCAATCAAAATACGCAAATGTGGCAATTGGCTTACGGCTATTTAAGTATGTATAAAGCCGATTATAAAACGGCCGAAAAGTGTTTTAATTTGGTTTCGAATTCGACCGATAATCAATTACTTAAAGATGAAGCTCGATTGTTTAAGTTTTTAAACAAAATCTTACAAACAACTAAATTGAATAACAATTTAGAAAACGATTTTGTTGCCGAATACAATTGGTTAATGTTTAGTAAATTAGATCCAGAAACGTATTATAATGATTATGAGCAGCAAAAAATTAGAGTAGATGCTGCGCAAAATTTTGTAAATCAGTTTTTAGCTAATATCTATCAAAAAGAAAAAAATATAGTATTGGCACAAATGCTTAAGCCAAAAGCTAATTTTTATTTAAATGATAAAAATTTGGCCGCTACTGATGTGTTTTTTAGTAAGAAAAAATTTAGCAATTGGGAGCGAGCTGTAATGAATTTGTATAATGTAAAAGCCGACGATGTTTACCAACAAATTGCATTTAAAGCTTTACAAAAAGATGATTTAACAACAGCTTTATCTTATTTAGAAAAGACCGATAGTAAAGTAAACTCTTTCTACAATCCGTTTAATGGTTTGATTAAAGATAGAAATGTAAACGAAAGTAAGCGCGAATTATCGTACAAAAAAGTGCTTGAAATGATGCAGGAAATGAAGCAAAATATTGAAGCTAAAACGGATATATATAACAACGCTTTGCTTTTAGGTAATGCTTATTACAATTTAAGTTTTTTTGGTAATAATCGTGAAATATATTGGAACAGCGTGTTTTTTGATTTAGATAATTCGTATCCATCTAACGCTACGTACAAATACGACAACAGTGCGGCAAAAAAATATTACACCATAGCTTTACAACATGCGGCCGATGACGAACAAAAAGCCAAAATCACATATTTGCTAACTAAAGTTGAAAGAAATGAGTTTTATACTAAAAATTACTTTTTAAATGCAGATTATTACAATTACGACAAGGTGATGTTTAAAAAATTTGATGGATATAAAGTATTGAAAGACAAATACAAACACACTAAATACTATAAAGAAGTGATAAATGAGTGTGGATATTTTAAAAAATATGCTAACTTACACTAATGCGATTTTATTTAGTATTATTTTATATATTACTGTGTATAAACACTTTCGGTCAGGATAAAATTTCTATGGCCGAAAGTTTTTATGTTAATAATGACTTTTCTCAGGCAAAAAAGTGTCTTGAAGAAATTTTAAAAGCCACACCCGAAAATCAAAAAGCGCAAATATTATTAGGTAAAGTTTACGGGCATTTAAACCAATGGGAATTGTCGGTTGCTCAGTTTCAAGAATTAAAAAAACGCGAACCCAAATTAGCAGATGCACATTATTTGTATGGTGGCGCATTGGCCATGTATGCCAAAAATACTTCAAAATTTAAAGCCTTAGGCAAACTTTCTGAAATAGAAGAAGCTTTTAAAAATACACTTCAATTAAATCCAAATCATATCGAGGCCCATTGGGCATTAATAATGTATTATACCGAGTTGCCCGGAATTGTAGGTGGCAGTTTACAAAAAGCAAAAAACTATGCAAAGGCACTCCATGAAATTTCTCCAGTAGATTCGAACTTGGCCTATGGTTACATTTACGAATACGACCAGGATTATAAATTGGCCGAAAAATATTATATACAAGCACATAAAATTGGTAACTCAAAAACTACGTTTCAAAAATTATATAACTTATATTTGAACAAGCTTAAAAATACCAAAAAAGCAAACGAATTGATTCAAAATTTTAATACAAAATAATCCCAATTTTAAAATGAAAGCACATTTTATTGCCATTGGTGGTAGCGCTATGCACAACCTTGCTTTAGCTTTACACAATAAAGGATATCAAGTAACAGGTAGCGACGATGCTATTTTTGAACCCTCTTTATCTCGTTTAAAAGCCAAAGGTTTATTGCCAGAAACGTTGGGATGGTTTCCAGAAAAAATTACTTCAGATCTTGATGCTATTATTTTAGGAATGCACGCTAAAAACGACAATCCCGAACTTTTAAAAGCGCAAGAACTAGGGTTAAAAATATATTCGTATCCCGAATTTTTATACGAACAATCTAAAAACAAAACCCGTGTAGTTATTGGCGGTTCGCATGGTAAAACAACCATTACGTCTATGATTTTACACGTAATGAACTACCACGACATCGATGTAGATTACATGGTTGGCGCACAATTGGAAGGTTTTGATACCATGGTTCGTTTAACAGAAAATAACGAATTCATCGTTTTAGAAGGCGACGAATACCTATCATCTCCAACCGATTTACGTCCAAAATTTCACTTATACCAACCAAACATTGCCTTAATTTCGGGAATTGCTTGGGATCATATCAACGTGTTTCCAACGTTTGAAAATTATGTAGATCAGTTTAAAATTTTTGTTGATAAAATTACCAACGGCGGAATTTTAGTTTATAACGACGAAGATCCAACCGTAAAGCAAGTTGCGGAAGAAAGCACAAATCCTATTCGTAAAATGCCGTACAACACACCAAATTACACGGTGAATAACGGAATTACGTATTTAGAAACTCCAGAAGGCGATATGCCAATCGAGGTTTTTGGTGCGCACAACTTAAATAATTTAGCAGGTGCAAAATGGATTTGCCAAAACATGGGCGTAGACGAGGCCGAGTTTTACGAAGCAATCGCATCATTTAAAGGCGCATCTAAACGTTTAGAAAAAATTGCGCAAGGTCCAACTTCTGTTGCTTATAAAGATTTTGCTCACTCACCAAGTAAGGTTTCGGCTACAACAACAGCAGTTAAAAACCAATATCCGGAGCGCAAATTGGTAGCTTGTTTGGAGTTACATACATATAGTAGTTTAAATGCCGAGTTTTTGGAGCAATACCAAGGCGCGTTAGATCAGGCGGATGAAGCCGTTGTGTTTTACTCGCCCGAAGCGGTTAAAATTAAACGATTAAACGAAGTAACTTACACCCAAATTGAGCAAGCATTTAACCGTTCGGATTTAAAAATATTTACCAACGCAGCCGATTTTAAAGCGTATTTATTCGCACAAAATTTAACAAATAGTACCTTACTTTTAATGAGTTCGGGTAACTACGGCGGCTTAAATTTTGACGAAGTTCAAAACTTAATGAAATAGTTTTTCATTATTTAAAGCAAAAACCTAGTTTATAAAATAAACGCAATTCCCGCTTTCGCTTTAATCTTGTTTTTCGTTTCACTACAAACAAGGATACCAGCTCTATCGGGGCTAAAAATTTAACCATAAAACCAAAAATGATTTATTTACAGCCATTAAAACCTACAGACAATTCCTATTTTATAAACTGGATTAACGATCCCGAAGTAATTAAATATTCCTTATCTAGTTTTCAAAAATTAAATACAACTAAACAAATAAACCAATGGTTTACAAATGTTTTAAACGATACAAAAAATGTAAATTTAGGTATTTATTTAACTTTAAATAGCCAATGTATAGGATACGCAGGTTTAACAAACCTTTCAATAACTAACCAAAGTGCAGAATATTTCATATTTATTGGCGATAAAACCACTTGGGGAAAAGGATATGGAACCGAAGTTACCAAACAAGTTTTAAATTACGGGTTTACAAAACTAAACCTCAACCGCATTATGTTAACAGTATCCAAACCTAATATTGGTGGCGTAAAAGCCTATTTAAAAGCCGGATTTAAACAAGAAGGCGTTTTTAGACAAGCTTGTTTTAGAGATGGTAAATTTCACGATAAAATTATAATGTCTGTTTTAAAATCAGAATATATACAATAAAAAAATCCCGAGAAAAATCTGGACTACACCCAAAAATTTGGACAGATTAAAAATTAATTAATATAAAAATGAGTTCGAAATTGTATCGGACTCATTTTATTTA
>CANRKI010000079.1 GCA_947631175.1 uncultured Flavobacterium sp. | reverse complement strand
CGGTACATGTTTAAAACAGCGACTTTAAATTTCTGTTTGAACACAACCAAAACAAATTTAAAATCATGTAAAAAATAATTTTTTACAGCATTAGCTTCTGTATTATTTGCTTCAACAGGTTTTGCTAAAGGTGGCGAAACGTTAGTAAACGAAAATTTAAATGTTGTAACGGAAAGTCTAATCATTACTGAAGAGTCTTCTGAGGATACATTCTATTGTTACATAACTGTAACTGTAACGAATGCAGATGGTTTTGTAACAGATTCTAAAACTTATGTTCGTGAATTTACAAGTACAACTCAATCATTAAATCAAGATTTATGCAATATGGCAGGTAGTATGTTGGTTAGTCAAATTTCTAATCATATATCTGATGATGGTAAATTACCATAATGTTTAAATAATTATTTAATAACCTAATTTGTAATTACAAATTAGGTTATTTTAAAAAATAAATGAATTTATGAAAAATAAAATACTACTAATCTCTCTGTTTTCTATAGCTTTTAGTTTTGCACAACAAACTTTAAAGGTAGAATACAATCAAATTTATAATAGCGATTTTCCCGTAATTCGGACAGCAATTTTACAAGCAAATGAGAAAAATTCAATTTATGTTGATATTATGAAGTCTCGTAGAGATTTGTTAAATCCTGATGATGTAAATTTTTCTTACTTAGAGAAATTAAATGTTGATGAAAATACATTAAATGGACAGAAATTTAGCCTTGTTGTGGGAGCTAATTTTGATAAATTTTTTTTTTACGACGTTATAAATGACAAACTTAGTTACACAGACGAATTAGGTAAAAAACAATTTTATATCATAGATGATTTTAAATTAAATTGGCAAATAACTAAAGAAACTAAAACAATAGCCAATTACAAAACCTATAAAGCAATAACTAAATTTAGAGGAAGAACTTGGGAGGCTTGGTTTGCGCCAGAATTGGCATATCCTTATGGCCCTTGGAAGTTGCACGGTTTACCTGGGTTAATTTTAGAAGCTTATGATATTACAAGAAGGTATAATTTTACTGCAATAAAAGTATTTAAAGACAAAACAAACCTAACCTTTAGTCCTGATAAATTACCAAAATTAAGCTTTAAAGATTTTAAGCTCCGAAACTTTGAATTTATAGAAAACATTTTGACAATCCCTGTAGACAATAATACCAAAGTTATTAAACATGATGTTGGCAGAAAAGGATTAGAATTAATTTATGAATGGGAAACGGAAACGAAATAACATATAAACTCCTTTAATCTTTATTTCGTTGTTTAATATTTATTGAATATTCTTTAATAATATATTGTAAGAAAAGTATTTATTTTATTATTTGTTAAAAATAATCAGTTTGTTATTGTGTATTTCTTAAAAATGTATTTTAAAATTAAAATAACGTAAGAAAAATTTGACTATTAACTTAACTTAACTTAATATTGTCTTATCAAACTAGTGCACAAAGTATTGATAAGTCGGTACATGTTTAAAACAGCGACTTTAAATTTCTGTTTGAACACAACCAAAACAAATTTAAAATCATGTAAAAAATAATTTTTTACAGCATTAGCTTCTGTATTATTTGCTTCAACAGGTTTTGCTAAAGGTGGCGAAACGTTAGTAAACGAAAATTTAAATGTTGTAACGGAAAGTCTAATCATTACTGAAGAGTCTTCTGAGGATACATTCTATTGTTACATAACTGTAACTGTAACGAATGCAGATGGTTTTGTAACAGATTCTAAAACTTATGTTCGTGAATTTACAAGTACAACTCAATCATTAAATCAAGATTTATGCAATATGGCAGGTAGTATGTTGGTTAGTCAAATTTCTAATCATATATCTGATGATGGTAAATTACCATAATGTTTAAATAATTATTTAATAACCTAATTTGTAATTACAAATTAGGTTATTTTAAAAAATAAATGAATTTATGAAAAATAAAATACTACTAATCTCTCTGTTTTCTATAGCTTTTAGTTTTGCACAACAAACTTTAAAGGTAGAATACAATCAAATTTATAATAGCGATTTTCCCGTAATTCGGACAGCAATTTTACAAGCAAATGAGAAAAATTCAATTTATGTTGATATTATGAAGTCTCGTAGAGATTTGTTAAATCCTGATGATGTAAATTTTTCTTACTTAGAGAAATTAAATGTTGATGAAAATACATTAAATGGACAGAAATTTAGCCTTGTTGTGGGAGCTAATTTTGATAAATTTTTTTTTTACGACGTTATAAATGACAAACTTAGTTACACAGACGAATTAGGTAAAAAACAATTTTATATCATAGATGATTTTAAATTAAATTGGCAAATAACTAAAGAAACTAAAACAATAGCCAATTACAAAACCTATAAAGCAATAACTAAATTTAGAGGAAGAACTTGGGAGGCTTGGTTTGCGCCAGAATTGGCATATCCTTATGGCCCTTGGAAGTTGCACGGTTTACCTGGGTTAATTTTAGAAGCTTATGATATTACAAGAAGGTATAATTTTACTGCAATAAAAGTATTTAAAGACAAAACAAACCTAACCTTTAGTCCTGATAAATTACCAAAATTAAGCTTTAAAGATTTTAAGCTCCGAAACTTTGAATTTATAGAAAACATTTTGACAATCCCTGTAGACAATAATACCAAAGTTATTAAACATGATGTTGGCAGAAAAGGATTAGAATTAATTTATGAATGGGAAACGGAAACGCCAACTAATTAATAATGCAAAAAGCCAACCAACTTACTACACTACTATTTTTATTATTTCCTATTTTAACTTTCGCACAAACCATTTGCAAGGGTAATGTTTTAGATACCGAAAAGCAACCTATTATATCGGCATCCATACTTGTAAAAGATGCTAACGATGCTATTTTGCACTTTGGGTTTACTGATGCTAAAGGCGATTATAAAGTACCTATTGATACCGAAGGAGATTTTATTTTAGAAATTTCTAAAATGGGATTCCAAAAAAGTACGTCAACCTTAAAAGTAACCAAAGCTAAAACAGAATACATACAAAATGCAGTTCTCGAAACTAAAATAGAGGAGCTAGATAATATTGTAATTACTACCGAAGCGGCGATACAACAACGCAGCGATACCTTAATTTATAAGGCCAAAGCTTTTACCACTGGTAAAGAGCAAGTAGTAGAAGATTTACTAAAAAACATTCCCGGTATAACTGTTGAAACTTCTGGAACCATAAAATACAACAACCAAGAAATTGAGAAAGTTATGGTTGGTGGCGACGATTTGTTTAATCGTGGCTATAGTTTACTTACCAAAAACATGCCTAATAAACCAATCGATGAGGTTCAGGTTTTAAAAAACTACTCCAATAACAAACACTTAAAAGGCATCGAAAATTCCGAAAAAGTTGCTCTAAATCTAACTTTGGGAGAAGAATATAAAAATGTTTGGTTTGGCGATATTACTGCAGGTTACGGCCTTACTACCGAAAATAGATACGATGTAACAGGCAACTTAATGAATTTTAGCAACACGTATAAAAACTTTTTAAACTACGGTTTAAACAATGTAGGTAAAGATAGAGTTGGTGATTTAGAATCTATGTTTTATAACAATACCGAGGTAGAATCTATTGGTTCGGGTTCGCAACTTTCTACCATTTTAAACGTAAGTGCCGCTCGCGCACCACAACTAAAAGATCACAGAACACGTATTAACAATGCCGAAAATATTTCGTTAAGTTCTATTTTACCAATTACACCAAAGTTAAAAGTAAAATTTACAGGTTTTTTAGGTTTCGACGAAAACTACATTCGTAATAATTCTGTCCGTTCGGTTAATTTACCCGATGTTCAATTTACCAATACCGAAGATAATTCTTATAAAAACCATTTCAAAAATGCCTTTGTAAACCTTTTAGCAACCTACGATGTTTCAAAAACGCAAATGCTACAAATTAGTTCGGTTTTTAATTCTGGCAACGCCAACGTAAGTAATAATTTAACGTTTAATACACAATCCACACTCGAAAAATTACAAACAAAAAGCACCTTTTTCGATCAAAAAGCAACCTACACACATAAGTGGAAAGATAAAAATGTAGTTTTATTAAAATCTAGATATTTTACCAACAAACTCCCACAAAATTATTTTATAAACGATTATTTAATGGGCGATTTGTTTGCGTTTGATGCCGATAATATGGCAAACAATTCTAAAAACAACAAACAATTTATAGGTGTAGAAGCCGATTTTAAACTCAAGCAAAAAAACGACGATTTAGTTGAATTTATAGTTGGTGTCGAGAATGATAATCAAGATTTAAAATCCAATTTTACCTTATTCGATGGTAACAATGTTAGCTTTACACCATCAAATTTTCAAACGGATGCTTCTTTTAGTTTTGCAAAAGTTTACGCACAATCTGGATATACATTAAAGTTTAAAGATTTAAAAATTGGTGCTTATGCACAAGTAAATCAACTCTTTAATACGTTTACAAATCAACAAAAAAATGTTGAGCAAAATCCTTTTTATGTAAATCCGTCGCTATCGTTAAACTGGGAATTTAAACCCAACAACCGTATAATAGCAGCCTATAATTTAAACTTTAACAACACCAAATACTTACAAGTAAACGACACGTATTTACTTACAAATTCCAGAAGTTTTACCAAGGGGTTGGGCGAATTTAAATTAACCGATTCCCAAAACATAAACCTAAGTTATTTGTACGATCATTATTTACGTAGGTATTCCATTAATTTAAGTACGTTTTACAGTACGCAATCTAATACCATTTCAACACAATCTAATTTAGAACAAAACAGTTCGTTAAACCAAAGTATATTTATAAAAGGCGGACAATCCTACGGCGTATTTGGTAATTTACAATATCGTATAAAACCGTTACAAAGTAATATAAAAGCGAGTATTGGAGCCAATCAGAGTACGTATTATAATGTAATAAACGATTCGGATTTGCGTAAAAATACATCCTCGAGTCTACAAACTACATTTAATTGGCGAACCAATTTTAACGGAAATTTTAATTTTAGTTTGGGTAGCGAGTGGAACAAATCCTATATAAAAGCACCAAATTTTAGCAACGATTTCACAAACGGATTCTCCTATCTAGATTTATACTACGATTTAAATTCCCGATTTGAGCTTAAATCAACGCTAGAACATTATTATTTCGGAAACCTTGCAAGCGCACAGCGTAACCATTTTTTCTTGGATTTTATGGCAACCTATAAATTCAAAAATGATAAATACACACTTAGTTTAACCGGAAAAAACCTATTTAATAAAAAGGAATTTTCAACCTATAACGTTTCCGATTATGGTTATAGTACCAACAATTACAGTTTAATGCAACGTTACGTATTATTAAGTTTTAAATATCGTTTTTCGTTATAAGCAAAAACCTCAAAGTTAACTGGCTTTGAGGTTTTATTTTATAGAGCTGTTAGCTTTTATTTTTTTATAAATTTATGAATTGCTGTTAGTTCATCACTTTCTAAATAAATTAAATAGATACCCGATTTTAAATTTTCTACATTTACGGCTTCACTATTCTGTAACTTTGAATCTTGAACTTTACTTCCTTTTATATCATAAATTTTATAGTTCGTGATTTTTTTTGAAGATTGAATATTTAAAACGCTTTTAACAGGGTTAGGATATAATAAAATGTCATTTTCATTTAAGTGGACAGGTGTTGATAGCGTTTCCGAAAAAAAATATTTTCGTAATACTCCAATATATTGTGTACTAGATCCATACCAAATAGAGTGAATTCCTACTAAAACTATAGCGTTTTCATAGATTTCAAATCCAATATTATAAGCAGGATATCCTTCTGGAGAAATTTGTGGGGTAATGATTTTCCCATCAGTACCGAATGTAGTATCAAAATCACCATTACTATTTAATTTTATGGCATAGAAACTACGAATTCCTGTACCCGAAATAATATAGGAACTATCTGGTAAAACTTTAATTTCGCTTGGATCCGAATTCGATTGAATAGGAATAACACCAATTCCTGTTTCACGAAACGAAGTATCTAAAGTTCCATTAGGTAACAATCGATAAACAATCAATCCAAAACAATTACTGCCGTTACAAAAACTTCCTGAAGTAGCACCTAAAATTTTACCATCATTTAATATTTCTAACTGTGAATAATCTCCAGAATAGGTGCCAGATACTTGTAAAAAGTTGCCATTAGTAGCAAAAGAAGAATCAATAATTCCGCTAGTATTAACTTTAGTCACTAATATTCTTCTGTTAGAATCCGAAATTTGATGCTTTCCAGCAATAAATAAATCGCCCTGCGCATTACTCTTTAATTTATTGTAACGATAGGTATTTCCTAAAGATAAGCTTCCATTGTTTGCATAACTAGTATCCACACTACCATTACTAAATAATTTTGTTACATAGTAATTGTAATTATTATGTTTAAGTAAATATATATTGCCTTGATTATCTAAATCAATATCTACATAACTTGCGGATTGGTTATAGTTTGTAAATGAGGAAACAGGATTTCCATCACTGTCTATTTTTAAAATTTTTCCTCCAAAGGCAATGTCTAACAAAACAAAATGTTGATCAGGAGAAGGTAACACTCGCAAATAATTTCCAACTGGAGAAATTAATTTATATCCTGTATCATTAAAAGTGGAATCTAAAATTCCGTTCGAAGTAAAACGTGCAATAACCCCAACACCAACTGATAAAATTTTACCGTCTGGTAATTTAACAGAGTCGTGAAACAGCACCCCACCTGTAGGTTGTCCATTTGAGTTATAAAACGAAAAATTAGTTTGTCCGTTACTGGTTCCAAACGAAGTATCAAGTAAATTTTCTTGTCCAAAAACAAAAAAAGATAGTATAAGTAATAAAAAAGTAGTTGTTTTTTTCATAATCCTATTTTCAAAACCATAAATATATAGTAATAATTTAAAATACATATATTTTAGGCACAAGAAAAATGGTAAAAAACAGGATGATTGATTCCAATCACCCTGTTTTTTATCAACTATTATACTTTTTAAAATAATCCACCGCCAGATGTTTTGGATTCATTATTATCGCGTTGTTTACGTTGTAAAGCACGATTTTTACCACCACCAAACATATAGTTAAATCCTACAAATAACGATTGGCTTTCCCATCTAAATTCGCCGCTTCCTGGATAAGGATGTGTGCTATCAAATGTATACTTCATAGTATTAAACACATCATTAAAGCGTAAATTCACATTCGCTTTTTGGTTCCAGAAACTGTAACGAGCGCCAAGATCGATTTTGTACATGGATTTGGATTCGTTTTGAATGTTATCGACCGGACCGCGATAAAACCCGAATAACGACATGCGAAAGTTTTGGGTAATTTTAAAGTTGTTGTTTATACGTGAGTTAAATGCGCTGGTTGTAACTTCGCGTTTTGTTAGGTCGTAATTGTTTGTGTTTTGGTTTAAAATGGCAACCATGCCGCTTTGGTTAATGGTTGAATAGTCGATACTTGGTTGCATATCCCACCAATTGTTTACTTTTAAGTTTGCAGAAACTTCAAAACCATAGGAATTGTTGTTATCAAAGTTAGCATACGTTTGTAATAATTTAATATCGTTGGGATCGGCAGTTTCGTCGTTTAAGAAAACTTGCGAAATTTGATCGCTAATTGCTCTGTAAAATACGTTTGCGGTAATGCTACTTTTATTTACAACTTTAGTATAAGAAAGTTCAGCTGAATTTGTAAACTGTGGGGTTAATTCGGCATTACCAATACCTGTTATACGTGGTGTCGAGTAAGTACGAATTGGTTTTGTTTGTTGAATACTCGGTCTATCAACTCGACGAGATAAACTTAAATTAAAAATATTTTTTTCGTTTAACGAATAATTTAAATATGCTGATGGATAAACCGTTATGTAATCGTTCTCGAATTTACCTGTTTGCGTAGTCGTTGTGTAATTTGCTTTTACTTGATAACTTTCAACTCGTGCTCCTAATTGATACGAAAACTTAGTGAACTTTTGTCCAAAAGTTGCATATGCTGAGTAAATATCGAAATCGTAAGTAAATCCTGCGTTTTCAATTCCAGAGCGATTAGTTGTATAATCGTTGTCGGTACGTGTTATTCTTGCCTCGGCACCTAATTCAAGTTTGGATTTTTCACTTAGCGGATTCACATAATCTAAATTGATTACGCTCGATTTGTCTTTAGCCGCTGTAATATCTTGTTGATTTGTATTGATTCCGTTTGGATAAAAATAACTATTTTGATCGCCTTTAGAATTGTTATAAGTCGCTTCAAAATCTAAAGTTTCACCTTCTTTTTTAAATAACTTTTTATAAGCTAAGTTATACACACTGTTTCTGTTCTTAGAGTCGTATTCGTCGTTTTGGAAATAGTTTTGTGCAGTATTTGGAAAATATAACATATTATTTATGTTAAAGTCGTTATTTCCAAATGTTTGATTGGTGTAAACAGATAATGTATTTTTATCGTTAATATAAAAATCGGTACCTATTTTAAAAAATTCGCTACGATTCGAGCTTTTTATTTTTAGATTTTGTTTAGATTGATCTTGGTCAATAAAAATATCACCGCCGTTTTGATAGTCTCCAATATTGTTTCCTAAAGTAGCAAAAATGTTAAATTTACCTTTACGGAAGTTTCCATTAAAACTGTTATTAAATTTTGGGGTTTTAGCAAAGGTAATTCCGGTCGAAAAACTACCATTAAAACCATCCATTGTATTTTTATGAAGTACAATATTAATGATGCCCGACATACCTTCAGGATTGTATTTAGCCGAAGGGTTTGTGATTAATTCTATACTTTTAATAGATGTTGAAGGAATTTGTCTTAAAAGCGTAGCAACATTCATATTAGTTGGACGGCCGTCAATTAAAACTTTTACGTTAGAGTTTCCACGAAGCGATAAATTACCATCTTGGTCAACATTAACAGACGGAATATTGTTCATAATTTCCGATGCTGTTGCTCCAACAGTTGTTAAATCGCGGCCAACATTAATTACTTTTCTGTCAATTTTTTGTTCCATCGACGAGCGTTCTGCAACAATTGTTACCTCATCCAACTTCGTTTCTTGAGATTTAAGCTTTACAACGCCTAAATTTTCTGAACTTTTTTGTTGTGATAATTTAAAACTCTGAATTAAAGTTTCGTAACCAATAAATTGAATATGTAATTCCGAATCTAAAAGCGGTAAACCGCTAATCTTAAAATTACCATCCAAATCGCTTACATCCGTTTTTACTTCATTGCCATTAGCTTTTACAATTAATGTTGCATACGGAATGGTTTCGTTAGTTTGCAGGTCAATAATTTTACCCGAAATTTCACCATTGTTTTGCGAAAAACCACTCGCTAAACTTAATAGCCAAGCAGTTATAAATAGTTTAAGTTTCATACTGTTTTGATTTGATTGTGATTGATGCTTATAAGACAATCGAAAGCAAATTATGTTACAGTATTTAACTAAATATTTTTTATTTTTTTTAATTTCAAAAAATAATATAGATAAGATAAAAACTTGTCAGATTAATTTATTTAAATGTAAATCATGATAAATTTTGATTATTAAAAGAATATTTTATAATAAAATTATTAAAAATAAAGATGTTTTTTACACTAACTATTTAAAAATCAATGGATATTTTTGTGGATTAAAAATTATATTTTACTCTAAATAAGCGTATCTTTGTACGCTTAAAATTTAAATTCATGACGTTAACGCAACTTCTTACAGATAATATTCAAAAAGCAGTACAAACTCTATTCGATGTTTCTATAGATAAAGTAGAATTCCAAGCAACTCGAAAAGAATTTGAAGGCGATATTACCGTTGTAATTTTCCCTTTATTAAAACAAATTAAAGCTAATCCGGTAGAATTAGGCAATAAAATAGGAAATTATTTGGTAGAAAACTTATCAGAAATTTCTCGTTTTAATGTAGTTTCTGGATTTTTAAATATTGTTGTTTCCGATTCTTACTACGTAAACTTTTTTAATACGATAAAAAATACGCAGGCCTACGGAACTGTTAAACCAAACGACCAAGAAAAGGCTGTTATGGTAGAGTATTCTTCTCCAAACACAAACAAACCTTTACACTTAGGTCACGTACGTAACAATTTATTAGGTTACTCTGTTGCCGAAATTTTAAAAGCATCAGGTAAAAAAGTATACAAAACACAAGTAATTAACGACCGTGGTATTCACATTTGTAAATCCATGATCGCTTGGCAAAAATATGGTGAAGGTGCAACACCAACATCAACTGGTAAAAAAGGTGATAAATTAGTAGGTGATTATTATGTTGCTTTTGATAAGGAATATAAATCACAATTAAATGATCTAAAGGCTAAATATAGAGAAGAATTACAAAAACTTGTTGAAGATAATTTAAAAACAGGAGAATGGAATGTTTCAGCAGAAAATAGTGAGTTAATTAAAATTAGTGATGACTCATTACGTAATTTCATTAAAGAAAATATTACGACTCAAATTGATTTCGAGTCATTAACGAAGTATGTGTATTTTACTTCTGATTTTGCGCTTTCAACTTCTGATCTAAAAAATAAAAATGAAGTTTTACAGTTGAGACGTGATTTTGTGAATGCTATTCATAATTATTTGAATGACGAATCTGTTGATACTGAAAATCTACCAATACCTTCTCAAAAGTCTATATCGGCTTATGAAAAAGAACACGAAAAATATGTTCCTATTTTTAAAGAAGCCAAGCAAATGCTTGTAGATTGGGAAGCTGGTAAACCAGAGGTTATTGAACTATGGAAAACCATGAACCAATGGGTTTACGACGGATTCGCAGTTTCATACAAAAATTTAGGTGTCGACTTTGATAGCTATTACTACGAATCAAACACCTATTTATTAGGTAAAGATGTGGTTGAAGACGGCTTATCACGTGGGATCTTTTTTCAAAAACCAGACAATTCGGTTTGGATTGATTTAACTGAAGATGGTTTAGACGAAAAATTAGTTTTACGTTCAGACGGGACATCGGTTTACATGACACAAGATATTGGAACAGCTATACAACGTATTAAAGATTTTCCTGATGTTGGTGGTTTAGTTTATACCGTAGGTAACGAACAAGATTATCACTTTAAAGTACTTTTCTTAATCCTTAAAAAATTAGGATTTGATTGGGCGGATCATTTATATCACCTTTCGTACGGAATGGTAGACTTACCAACAGGTAAAATGAAATCTCGTGAAGGAACTGTGGTAGATGCCGATGATTTAATGGCTGATATGACGAATACAGCTAAAGAAATTTCTGAAGAATTAGGGAAATTAGATGGTTATAGTGAAGAGGAAAAATCTGGATTATATAATACCATTGGTTTAGGTGCTTTAAAATATTACATTTTAAAAGTAGATCCTAAAAAACGTATTTTATTTAATCCTAAAGAATCAATTGATTTTGCAGGTAATACAGGTCCGTTTATACAATATGCTTACGCTCGTATTCAATCTATTTTACGTAAAGCAGATTTTGATTTAGACCTAGATATCGTGTTAGCAGAATTACACGAAAAAGAAAAAGAAATTATCAAACAAATCGAACTTTTCCCTGGTGTAATTCAAGATGCGGCTAAAAACCATAGTCCAGCATTAATTGCAAATTACACGTACGACTTAGTTCGCGAATATAACTCGTTTTACCAATCTGTATCTATTTTAGGTGAAGAGGACGAGATTAAAAAAGTTTTCAGAGTACAAATATCTAAAAAAGTAGGAGAGACTATTAAATTAGCATTCGGTTTATTAGGAATTGCGGTTCCAAACAGAATGTAATTTCATACGTATTTACTATTAGAATTTCAAGTTTAATTCAATAATATAGTGAATCAGAATAATTCAAATTATTTTATTCAAACATTAGCAATTATGGTTACCTCTATAATTGCTTTTGTTTTACTTAAGCCCT
>CANRKI010000078.1 GCA_947631175.1 uncultured Flavobacterium sp. | reverse complement strand
GTCCGATAGAATATCGAACTCATTTTTATAATTATTAATTTTTAATCTGTCCAAACTTTTGGGTGCAGTCCAGTTTATCTGAGCTTTTTTTATATATAAACTTCTTAAAATCATTTTAAAATCCTATTTTTGTTACAATTTATAACAACACACATTTTATATGGATATTTCAACTAATTACGAACAAGAATTAGCATTCCAAGCAGACAGAAGAAAAGCTTGTGTAGAATTAATTAAAATCGTTAGCGACCTTTGGTTTGACCGTTCAATCGAATTAATTATTTTCCGTAACCCTCTTTTAGATCGTAACGTTTCTGACATCATCAATTTACACGAATACGCAGCTAAATTTGTTGAAAAACCGATCAACGTTTTTGATACTGTTGAAATTGCAAGAGCCATTCAACGCTCTAACTTACCTCCTGCTCGTATTGATATTGGTAAATTAACTTACGAATATCACCTAGAAGATAACAAGTATGACGATGCTTTAGCATTTGTTGTAGATAAATTAAAAGACGCTAAAGAATACGAAAACATCGTTCCTAAAGATGTGGTTTTATACGGTTTTGGTCGTATTGGTCGTTTATTAGCTCGCGAATTAATGTCTAAATTAGGAAAAGGGCAACAAATGCGTTTACGTGCAATTGTTACGCGTGACAAAAACACAGAAGAATCTTTAGAGAAACGTGCCTCTTTATTACGTCACGATTCTGTTCACGGTGACTTTGCTGGTTCTGTACAAACAGATATCGAAAACAACGCATTAATCATCAACGGTGCAACAGTTCACATGATCTCGGCTGCACAACCAGAAGATATTGATTATACTGCATACGGTATTAACGATGCTTTAATTATAGACAACACAGGTGTATTTAAAGACGATGTTGCTTTATCTCGCCATTTAACTGCAAAAGGAGCTGCAAAAGTAATTTTAACAGCACCAGGTAAAGGTTGTCCAAACATTGTACACGGAGTAAACCACGAAGAGTACAACCCAGATACAGTTAACATTTTCTCAGCTGCATCTTGTACTACAAACGCTATCACTCCAATTTTAGCAGCAGTAGAAGAAACGTACGGAGTTGTAAAAGGGCACTTAGAAACGATTCACGCCTATACAAACGACCAAAACTTGGTAGATAATATGCACAAAAAATACCGTCGTGGTAGAGCAGCTGCTTTAAACATGGTAATTACAGAAACAGGTGCGGGAAGTGCTGTTGCAAAAGCATTACCAGCATTAGCAGGTAAATTAACATCAAACGCAATTCGTGTACCAGTTCCAAACGGATCATTAGTAGTATTAAACCTTGAGTTAGATAAAGAAACTTCTAAAGAAGACTTCAATAGCACAATGAAAAAATATGCTTTACAAGGTAAATTAGTAGAGCAAATAAAATACTCTATGAACAACGAATTAGTATCGTCAGACATTGTAGGTACATCACAACCTGCTATCTTCGATAGCAACGCAACAATTGTTTCTGCAGATGGTAAAAATGTAGTACTTTACGTATGGTACGACAACGAATATGGTTACTCACACCAAGTAATTCGCTTAGCAAAATACGTTGCAAAAGTACGTCGCTATACTTACTATTAATAGATAGCCAAAAACATATAAAACAAAATCCCGAGTTTAAAAACTCGGGATTTTTTATTTAATATCATCTGGTTTTTTTTCGAAAATATTGTCTAAAACAATAATCGAGATAAAACCTATACCAAATGCTAGTATACTTTTTATATTAATTGAATCAAAAATAAAAAAACCTACGATACAAAATAATATGAAGGTGATTACATACTTTATAATTTTTTTTTTCATTTTTTTTAAATTTTATTAGTTATGCTTAAACATAAATTTAGAGTCGCTGTTTTAAACCTATACCGACTTATCAATACCTTGTGCACTAGTTTGATAAGACAATGTTAAAATAAAATTCAAATAAAAAAGACGTATGTCTAATTTTTTATTAAAAATACAGTTAAAACAAAATAATTGATTTATTTTTTAACAAGAGTGCACTTATTGTTAATAAAAAAATAATCTTTATTAGTTTTAAAAACAATTACACAAACAATTTGTTAAATTTTAACACAAACATCACTACTTAATTAAAAGTAACATGTAAAAAGCAAATATGTACCGATGCATTAAAAATTAAGCTTCAATAGTTATTTTCGGATTGCTGAAGTTTGTAACGCTAAGCCTAACTTAGTAAAAACTTAGTTCAATAAAACGAATACTATACAAATTTTAACTAATTAGGTCTTGTAGATTCGATTAACTTAGCTTTATAAAGCGTTTGAATTATAGCTTGTCTATCTAAATTTTCGGAGCTTTGTATTTTAAAATTAAATTTATAGTACATTAAAGTGTCATTAATTGGATAGTTTTCTTTACTATCACCATAAATATTAATAAAATCAGAAATAGAAAGCCTATTTGCAGTGATTTCTTTAGGGGTAAATACAAAATTAGTATTTCCTATAGTTGGTGTTTTTTGCCATTCAAAAACAATAATATCATTTTTAATACTGTTTTTATCAGTATTTGGAAATTGCAATACTAAAAATAAAGGAAATATGACAGATAAGTTAATTAAAAAGTGGGCTAAAATAGATTTTTTAAGACCATAGTTTATAGCTATCCAAAGTAGTATTAATCCTAAGCTAAACTGAAAAAAAGCTGGAATTATAGAAATAATATTTTTAAAATCGTGTAAGCTATAATGAACAAGTGCAAATAATACAGTTGCCAAAAAATAGTTGTTATTTTTGTTTTTGAACTTGTTTACGAACAAAAATAACGGAATTATTATTAAGTAATAATTAGAAGTAAACAAACAAAAGCCAACCGATCCTATATAGAAAAATAACTTATACCGTTTTTCGTTTACAAATATTCCTCTAAAAATAAGCTCCTCTAGTATTGGAGCGATAATTAAAGTAGAAAATGCTATTGTTAAAAAGTTATTAAAACCATTAAACTTATCGTTATTAAATGGAACATCTATTTTATAAATTAATAGAGTATAATAAACTAATAAGGTACAGCAAAATATTGCTGTACCTAAATAAAGTAACTTATTTTCTTTTTTTATTTTCATATCTACTTTCTGCATCCCACATTACAAGAAGAATTAAACCACCCAGAAGTATATTCTGCGTAAGGTACAGATCCTTCTGGACAATTTTTAGGTAATGAACTTGTGCAGTTAGATTGACCATCAGACATTGAAAAAGCAACACTTACGACACTAACAATTGCCACTACAGCCTTAACTATAACTTTTACAGGAACAGCTGTTGTTGTTATTGGCACATCAGACTGTTCTAACTCTACCCCATTAATTTCTATTCCGTTACTCCCTAAAATGTCAAACTTTACTTTTTCTTTTGTAGCATTTATATTTTTAACAATTATTTCTTCTGATGTATCTATATTCGTAAATGTAACAGAACCATCTTCCCCCGTATTATCTGTAATTTTTACATTTTTAGAATCACTATATATATTTCCTAAAAAATTATTTTCTGCATCAATATATTCGACATAGTCATTCAATTCATCATGTCGATAACTAGAGCCATTGTAAGATAATTTAATAACACCAGGATCTATCTGCTTACGATTCAGATTATTAAAAACACTACTTTTTGATTTGTTCTCAGATATTACATTTTCTTCTTCAGAACTACATGAAATTACTGTAATTGATACTAGTAATGCTAGTACCATGATTCTAATAATTTCATTATTTTTAAATTTGTTTTGGTTGTGTTTAAACAGAAATTTAAAGTCGCTGTTTTAAACATGTACTGACTTATCAATACTTTGTGCACTAGTTTGATAAGACAAAGTTAAGTTAATAATCAACTTTTTCTTACATTATTTTAATTTAACATTAAACTTTTAAGAATATACAAAGCACTAAATGTTAATACTTAACAAATATTAAAGAAATATTTTTCTTACAATAAATTTTTGAATAATATTCAATATATTTTTACAACGTTTTAAGAATTAAACTAATAAATAGATTTCTCGATACAAATTCACTCCATTGCATTACGTGAATTCACTCGAAATGACGGGAAGATTAACTTTAAACCTTACAACTTACGTCATAGAACTTAGAACTAAAAAAATTGTAACGTGAAAAACTACCTGCATAGCCCCGATTGTAGCGGCATCCTTTTAGTGGTGGCTGAGGCTCTCGAAGCCATAAACTAAAAGATACAGCGGAAAGCGGGTTTACAGACTTAGTGTAATGGTAGTTTGATAACGCTACAAATTATAAAGAATAGGTAATACCAACAGTAAATTGTCGAGGTCGTAGTTCGAATTGGGATACCGAAATACTATTAATACCTCCCATACTTGTTAAAAAATGATTGGTGTTTAAAATATTTGTAAACGCTGCTTTGTAAATTATTTTTTTTGATGGTTTGTAATAAAAATCTGCATTAAACATATAGTTAGATCCTTTTGTATGTAAGGATTTTATTTGTGCGTTTTCGGCAAATAATTGGATTCGGGTTGTGGAACTTGTGTAAAAATCTGCTGTTAGTTTATGATTTAAAAAGTTGTTATTTACTTTTGTATTACTAAAATTAGAAGTAAAATAATTAAATTTTAAATTATAATTTAAACCAAACCATTTACTTGTATCCCAGTTTATTGAGGTTTCTATGCGATGCGATTTAGTAATAGATTGCATAAATTGTTGGTTAAAATATAATTGATTTTCACCTTGATTAAAATTATATTTAAAATTGGTATTTAAAACGCCTAAAATTCCTTTGGACAAATCGATTGTATAACCGAAATTTTTAACGGTATTAGGACGATTAATGATTCTGTTTATTAAAAATCCGTTATTATCGACTTCGTTACTTATAGTAATTTGAGATTGGTTATCAGAGCTTTGAAATAGTAATCTTGCGAAAAAACTTTTAAATATATTACTATACGAAAGCTGCGAATTTATGGCGTTTATTTTGTATTGATTTATTATTTCTGGATTTTGCGTAAGGCTATTAAAACTTTGTAATATAACTCCTGGATAAATTTGGTTAAAATCTGAAACGTTTTGACTTTTCGAATAATTAACAGAACCGGACCATTTGGAGTTAAACTCGTATTTAAGGTTAAAACTTGGATTAAAAAATACGTAGGTATTTTTGTTACTTGAGTTAACTAAAACGGGTTGGTGGGTTTTTAAATTATTTAGGTTTGCTAACAAATTTGCCTTAATTGTTAAATTTTGGTATTGCCATTTTGTTGTTAAACTTGTATTGGTTTGAAATTTTTGATAATTAAAATCTGAAGAATATGGAAATATGGAAACTGAATTTTGAGGTTGTTGGCTTAAATTAGTTTCTAGATTAAATTTTTGGTATTGGGTGTTTTGTAAAATATCCCATTTTAATCCTAGTAAATTAAACGTATAATCTGTAAAAGCACTAAAATTAAGTTGTTGTAAATTTATACGTTGTTGCGTTTTTTGATTGTTTGGGCTGTTTCCCAAAACAGATTCGAAAACTGTGGGAAATACATTTAGTTTTTCATTTTGAAAATTGGTTTGAAACAGAAATCCGCTTTGTAAAATATTTTTTTTTCGAACCAATGTTTTTAATAAAGTGGTGTTAGAAAATTTTGTGTTGTACTTGTTAAAATAGGCTTGAATATTTTTAATATTTAGCGTGTTATTTTCTATTCCTTCGTTATCTGAATACAAAAAACTGGTTTTATTTTTTAAATAAAAATTACGCTTGTTAATTTCTTGATAGGAACTTGCCTGAAAATTTTGACCACGTAACTTATTTTGACTTTTGTTATTTACGTATGTAGAATCTGTTTCGAAAAAATAAATGGTATTATTTGTTTTCGAAATTTTACTTAATTCGTTCGCATAATTTATATTCCATTTTACTAAAGTACTGTCGGTTACTTTATGTAAGGCATCTGTTGTAAAAGCGTACGAATCGTTATTTAACCAGTTTTTGTTCGATAAATTTACTCCGTTAACATTGGTTGGACTTATAAAATTAATTTCGGGGGTTTGTAACCTAAAAAATTCGGAAGCATCTAAACTTAAATCCGAACCAATATTTTTTAAACTAGTACCTATATTATTTGTTTTTAAACTGCTAATGTTCTGAAAACTATTTTTTATATAAATTGGCGTTGCATCTAAATTGCCCGTTACTAAAGGCAATCCCGCCTCGGCTTTAATACTTCCAAAAACTAAGTTTTGATTTTCTTTTATCGTTAAGTTTAAAGAAACCTTTTCGCTATCTGTTCTGCCAATATCTATACGTTCGTGATTGTGTTTGGTTAAAACATCTATCTCTTTTACTGCATCAGCAGGAATGCCACGTGTAGCAATATTATAACGACCTTCTAGCAAATCTATCCCGTTAATATACAAATGGCTAATAGGTTTATCTTTGTACTTAATTTGTCCATTATCATTAATACTTATTCCTGGTATTCTATTAATAACCTCTTCAATTGTGTAGTCTTTTTCTGCTTTTAGACCTGCAACATTATAAGTTAATGTATCGCCTTTAACCTTTAATATTTTTTCAAAATTTATAACCAGATTCTCTAATTCATGTGATTTATTTTGAAGTATAATTTTATTTGAATTAGAAAAACTAGAAAACGAAATCGTTAACGAATTATAAGCAATATGATTTACTTGTAAACTAATATTTTCGGCTTTAAAATTATTTACCGTAAATAAAAATTCACCTTTATCATTACTACTTGCATAACCTAAAATTTCATCTAAATCATGATTAGGATTCGCTTGAATAATAGCATTTTGAATGGGATTATTTAAGGAATCTAAAACCACACCTTTTATAGAAACGTTTTGTGCATATATAAAAAAAGGCATCACTAACAGAAATGCCAAAAAAGTATTTTTATTAAACATATTTTTTATTTTACATCAAATCGCTCTATAAAGTTTACAGATTTAGGTTTTCTGTCTGTGTTTACAACTTCTCCATTTTCTCTAGTAGCAACAAATTTAGGGGTGTAATCTTCATTTCTATTCATAAATTTTAACTTTTCATTTAAAGACATTTTGTAATAATTTTCTCTTAGCTTATAAAATTCGGAAACAGAAATATAATTAAGTCCTTTTTTATTTTCTGTATAGAAATAATTTTGAATATTAGAATTAATATCAAAATTTCCGAATGTAATATTGCCCGCTTTAAAATTAAATATGTTTTCAGAGTCGTGAATTTCTAAAATTAAACCCGGCAAACCGTTAAATTTATATGGTCCAGCATTTATAGGGATTTTAGTTGTATACCAAGCAATCCATTGTCGTCCATAATAAGTTACTAATGCCTTTTTACAATCATAACCATTTATAAGCTTTTTCTCGCTAGTAAACTCCCACTTTAATTTATTGGATTCTTTAATAGCATATAACTCTTTTCCAATAACCTGTACAAATGTTAATTCATCACTATTAAAATTTTTTTTTACTAGATAATTAAATGGGGATTTGTATAACATCATATCAGAAATATTAAATTCTCTGATTTTTTGAATACTATCTGTCGCCAACATATTATCTAACACAAATAACGATTCACCGCTGGATTTAATAATTAAGCTTGCCTTCTCCTCCGTAAAATTTAAGCTTTCAATATTTTTTTTATAGGAAAAATTATAAGTTACTTGTATATCTGTTTTTTGAGAATTTTGTGCTGTAAAAGACAGCACAAAAAATAGATTAACTAGCATTAATACGATTTTCATTTAGTTAACATTTATCGTTGTTTATAAATTCGAGTATTTCATCTTGAGTTGGTTTTCTATACATAGTTCCACCTGAAATCTCCATTAATTTTTTATCTGTAGATAGAGAACCTGTTAATTCCATTTTAAAAGTTAAACAAGTCGTACGACAAGTAGTAGTTACCAAAGTAGCCTGTTCAACACATTGTGCATTCGCAGTTAATGACATTACAAAAAGAGCAGTTACATAAATTAATTTTTTTATGATTTTAAATTTGTTTTGGTTGTGTTTAAACAGAAATTTAAAGTCGCTGTTTTAAACATGTACTGACTTATCAATACTTTGTGCACTAGTTTGATAAGACAATATTAAGTTAAGTTAAGTTAAGTTAATAATCAACTTTTTCTTACATTATTTTAATTTAACATTAAACTTTTAAGAATATACAAAGTAGTAAATGTTAATATTTAACAAACATTAAAACAAATATTTTTCTTACAACAAATCATTGATAATTATTTAATAAATATTACATAACGATTTAAAAATTAAATATTGATTTATTAATAATTTTTAAAAATAGACCTTACGTCTTAGAACTTACACCTAAAAAAAGATTTTTCGATACAAATTCACTTCATTACATGAATTCACTCGTAAACTTTAAGCTTACAAACTATGACTTATTTGTTACGTAATAACTACGTGTTTAGCCCCGATTGTAGCGGCATCCTTTTAGTGTTGGCTGAGGATCTCGAAGCCAAAACTAAAAGATATAGCGGAAAGCGGGTTTACAGACTTGGTGTAATGATGATAAGCTAACGCTACAAAAAAAAATCGCCTTTACAGGAAAGACGATTTTTAGTTTTTAGTTTTTAATTACTTTATGTAAGCTATTGTTTACTTTTATTAAATAAACGCCCGAATTGTAATTACTTAAGTCTACTGTTTGGTTGTTACTTTGCAGGTTGGTTTTGCTGAATAACAAACGCCCGTTAATGTCGAAAACTTGTAAGTTGTTAATTAATTGGGTTTCGGAATTTATGGTTACTATATTGTTTGTTGGATTTGGATAAAGTGTAATTTTTGAATCAGTTTCTGGAAGTTGTACACTTAAATTTTGATCGTAAAACACCACCGAATAATCTTCAACATCTCCTGTATTATAAAATACTTCGTTATAAATATTACAGTTTATTGTATTAATTGGTCGTACATCGCCAATAATTCGTAACCTGTACATTTGACCTAAATTAACATCTGCTGGTATATTAAAGTTTATAGATGTGGCAAATAAATTATTATTTGCTGGTACAGTTGCTGTTCCTAATAGTTCATTTTCGTCGTATAAACCGTTTAAATTATAATCTATAAATGCTTTTAAATTATAGGTATCTGTTGTATAACTAGAGGTTGTAACTTTTAAATTAATAGTAGCATTTGTAGTTTTAGGTAATAGTGCAATTTTAGTACAGGTTAAATCGGCGTAACCATTGTATGCGTTTGCTGTACTACTAGTGATGTTTCCTAACTGAAATTCGGAAATTGAAGTTCCCCAAGCTCCAGAGTTCATACTACGTACATTTGTACAATAATTTATGTTTGGTAAAGAAACTATTTTAATAACATTGTTTAATGTTTTTGTATTTGTTCCTGCAGGGTTTGTAACTGTTAAACGAATGCTGTAGTCCCCCATTTCTGTGAAAGAAATAGTTGGATTTGTTTTTGTTGATGTTTGTACTACATTTCCGTTTTTTAATATTTCCCAACGGGTTGAAAATCCTGTAAAAGAACTATTTTCTTGAAACGTATTTAAAAAACAAGTTGATGTATTGGTTAATGTAACACTATTGTTAGCACATAAATAAATTTGAGTTTGTGCAATTCCGTCAATTAAAAAATCGGCAGTAGGCGCACTAGTCATGTTAAAGTATGGATTGGTATTTCTTGCTAAATACGGTCTAAGCTCATCAAAAGCAGTTTCCATTCTTAATGCTTGTTGTGGTGTAAAACATTTCATGTAATTTGCAATGTTATAGGTCATTGCATTTACTTTAAATGAAGAGTTATTGTCTTGGGTACAAGCATTTGGTGTTGTAATATTATTATCCGGAACATGACTTCTTATATGCGGTGGTGTATCTGCAACGCAGTCACCTAATCCGCTACCGCAACCATTTTCTTGAGCAGGACAATCTGTTCCAGAAGAACCTTCGAAAGAATGAAATAAATTCATAGCGTGTCCCATTTCGTGTACAAAAACTCCAGAATTTAATACGCTATAATTCATAACTATACGATCATAAAAATGTGGTCCTCCTGCTGGAAAAGTAGCATAACCTGTTGCTCCTTGTATTTTGTTTACTACGTAAACGTTATAAACTTGATTATCGTCCCAACGAGATTGATTAGCTAAATCGCTATAATCTAGTCCGGGTTGGCTAGTATACATTTTAGTACCGTTAGCAACGTAGTTGGCATTACCAGAATAATCAAATCTAATAATTCCTTCTTGGCAAGTTCCGTTTGATGTTCTGTTTGCTAAAACAAATCGAATGTTAGTATTGGTAGAATTTGGATCGTTATCCGCATTACTAAATCGATCATTTAAATGCTTAATTGCTTCGTAAATTTGAGTATTCGAAAGATTAGTTCCAGAACCTAATGCTTCGCCAGTATGAAATATATGAAAAGCTAGCGGTACAATTCTCTCTACTTGATTCCCTTGCAAATTACGATTTTGTGTAAGTAGTTTACGTTGAAAAGTATTTTCGAAGTTTTGATTTACTTGTTTTTCATGTGCAGAAAGTAAATCAAATCCACAAGTAATTTCTTCTGTAGGTGGAAGGTTTTGAGCAATAAAGTTTTGACTTAAAAGTGTCAAAACTAATAAAGAAAGTTTTTTCATAAAAAATTAGGGAGTATTTTATTTCAAATTTAATATTTATTAATAAGATTATTATTACGTTAGTTGTATTTTTTCAAAAAAAAAGTCGTTCAAAATTTTGAACGACTTTTTTATAATAAAAATGATAAATTACTTTCCTGCAGCGATTAAATTTAAAGCAGAACCAGCTTTAAACCAATCAATTTGTTGCTCGTTGTATGTATGGTTTGCTAAAATTACATCTTTAGAACCATTTGCATGAACCAACTCAATAGCTAATGGTTTTCCAACTGAAAACTCTGTTAAATCTGTAAAATTAAACGTATCGTCTTCTTGAATTTTATCGTAATCTGCTTTATCAGCAAATGTTAACGCTAACATTCCTTGTTTTTTAAGGTTTGTTTCGTGTATACGAGCAAACGATTTAACTAAAACAGCAACAGCTCCTAAATGACGGGGTTGCATGGCTGCGTGCTCGCGCGAAGAACCTTCACCGTAGTTTTCGTCTCCAACAATTACTGAAGGAATTCCTGCTGCTTTATAAGCACGAGCCGTATCTGGAACCGGTCCGTATTCACCCGTTAATTGATTTTTAACTTTATTCGTTTCTTGGTTAAAAGCATTAGTTGCACCAATTAATGTATTGTTCGCAATATTATCTAAATGTCCGCGGTAACGCAACCATGGTCCAGCCATCGAAATATGGTCTGTCGTACATTTACCAAAAGCTTTAATTAGTAATTTTGCACCTGTAATGTTTTTACCATCCCAAGGTTTAAATGGTGCTAATAATTGTAATCGAGACGAATCTGGTTTAACAATCACCTCAATTCCAGAACCATTATCTGCTGGCGCTTGAAAACCTGCATCCTCAACTTCAAAACCTTTTGTTGGTAATTCATCACCAAACGGAGCCTTTAATTTTACCTCTTCACCCTTATCATTTAATAAGGTATCGGTAATTGGATTAAAATCTAAACGACCCGAAATTGCCAAAGCAGCCACCATTTCTGGAGAAGTTACAAAAGCATGTGTATTAGGGTTACCATCAGCACGTTTAGAGAAGTTACGGTTAAACGAGTGTACAATCGTATTTTTTTCTTGTTTGTCTGCTCCTGCTCTATCCCATTGTCCAATACAAGGTCCACAAGCATTAGTAAATACTTTAGTTCCCATTTTTTCAAAAGCTGCAATCATTCCGTCACGCTCAATCGTATATCTAATTTGTTCTGAACCTGGATTGATTCCAAACTCTGCCTTAGGTGTAATACCTAATTCTACTGCTTGGTTTACAATAGACACGGCACGAGACATATCTTCGTAAGACGAGTTGGTACAAGAACCTATTAACCCCCATTCTACTTTAATAGGCCAATCGTTTTTAGCGGCTTCTTCTTTCATTTTAGAAACTGGCGTTCCGCGGTCTGGC
>CANRKI010000077.1 GCA_947631175.1 uncultured Flavobacterium sp. | reverse complement strand
TTATGGAATGAAATGGAGGAAAAAGAGCGAGTGCGAAACACGCGACGTGTAAAAAACGACCTTAGGAGTTTTTGTGCACGGAACGCCAGTAATTAAAATAAAAAAATCCTAAGCTTGTGACTTAGGATTTTGTATGTGTTTTTTTAAAAAGCGACTACGTCTTTAATACGACGTAAAGCTTCGATTAATTGTTCTTCGCTTGTTGCGTACGATAAACGAATGCAATTTGGATTTCCGAAAGCGGCACCGGTTACAGTTGCTACGTTTGCTTGTTCTAGAATGTACATCGAGAAATCGTCGGCATTGTTGATAAGTGTTCCGTTTAATGTTTTCCCGAAAAACTCAGATACGTCTGGAAATACGTAAAAAGCACCTTCTGGAACGTTGATTTTAAATCCTGGAATTTCGTTTAATAAACCAACTACCAAGTCGCGACGTTTGTGGAAAGCTTGTGTCATGTATCCAAATTCTTTTGGATCCGTTTCAATAGCAGTAATCGTTGCGCGTTGTGCTACCGAGTTTGCTCCCGATGTTACTTGGCCTTGTAATTTTGTACATGCTTTTGCTATGGCTTCTGGTGCGCCAATGTATCCGATGCGGTAACCTGTCATGGCAAATGCTTTTGCAACTCCGTTAACAGTAATTGTTAAATCGAACATTCCTGGAATTGAGGCAATAGAGCAGTGGTTTCCTGCAAAGTTAATGTGTTCGTAAATTTCGTCAGAAACTACGTATATGTTATTTGCAATTAAAATTTCTGCTAAAGCTGTTAATTCTTCTTTATTATAAATTGATCCCGATGGGTTGCAAGGTGAGCTAAACCACATCATTTTAGTTTTAGGAGTAACAACTGCTTTAAGTTGTTCTGGAGTCATTTTAAAATCACTTTCAACCGAAGTTGGAACCTCGACTGGTACACCACCAGCAAGTTTCACAATTTCTGAATAAGAAACCCAATACGGAGCAGGTAAAATAACCTCGTCGCCAGGGTTAATCATTGCTTGTGCAATATTGTACAGCGATTGTTTAGCACCTGTAGAAACTACAATTTGGTTTAATGTATAGTTTAAATTGTTATCGCGTTTAAATTTATTTACGATTGCTTGTTTTAGTTCTACATAACCATCTACGGGTGAATATGTGCTCCAGTTTTCGTCAATCGCACGTTTAGCAGCCTCTTTAATTACATCTGGCGTATTAAAGTCGGGTTCACCTAAACTTAAACTAATAATATCTTTACCTTGTGCTTTTAATTCTCTGGCTTTTGCTGCCATGGCTAAAGTTTGAGAAACAGACAAATTGTTGATTCTATCTGATATTGGACTCATGTTTTTTATAATAAAAAATTAAATGATGTGTTGTTTTTTTAAAATCACTCAAATTTATACATTAATTGATAGCTTTTCGATTTTTTAACTCAAAAAATCATTTCTAAAATTCGTACTTTTGCTTAAAATTTATCACAATGAACGATATTTTAAAATATTTCCCTGATTTAACGCCTGAGCAAATCGCTCAATTCGAAAAATTAGAAGCTTTATACAAAGATTGGAATTCGAAAATTAACGTGATTTCTCGTAAGGATATCGACGAACTATATACAAAACACGTACTACACTCTTTAGGAATTGCTAAAGTGCAAAAATTTAATCCAGGTGCAAAAATTATGGATGTTGGTACTGGCGGTGGTTTTCCGGCGGTTCCCTTGGCTATTTTGTTTCCAGAGACTAATTTTTACGCCATCGATATTATTGCTAAAAAAATAAAAGTAGTTAACGAGGTGATTGCTGGTTTGGGTTTAACAAACATTAAAGCCGAACAAAAACGTGCCGAAACGGTAGAGGAACAGTTCGATTTTATTATTTCGCGTGCCGTTACTAACATGCCCGATTTTGTAAAATGGATTCGTCACCGCACTAAAAAAGATAACAACCACGAACTTTTAAATGGAATTTTGTATTTAAAAGGTGGTGATTTAACCGAAGAGCTTAAAGATTATCCGCGTGCAACACTTTACGATTTGACAGATTATTTTGACAACGAGTTTTTCGAAACTAAAAAAGTGGTTCACATGCCTTTAAAGTACAAAGGTGTTTAAAAATATTACAATCCCAATTGGTTTTTCCGATTGGGATTTTTTTTTGTAGCGCTAGCAACGCTTTTCATGTTTAGTATTAAATCCTGCTTTCGCCTTAATCTTTTTATTTTGGATTTCATTACCAAAATAAAAAGGATATCGGCTCTATCAGGGCTAAAAGCGAAGTTGTACTTTCAGAGTGAGAATTTAAAAAAAGCGAAAAAAATTATTTTTCTTTATTCCTTACATTCAACTTATCAACATAATGAATATAATATTAACAACATGTTGTTAATAACTTATTTTCATAAAACATTTATAATCAGTATTTAAATTTAATATTGTTAATAACTTTTAATAATGTTGATAACTTAATTGTTTATAAACAATTTTAAAAGCACAAAAAAGGCTACCTTAATTTAAGGCAGCCTTTTCATATTTTTATTGATATTATCCTAAAAATGGATATCTATAATCTGTATCAGGAACAAATGTTTCTTTGATTGTACGAGGCGAAACCCAACGTAATAAGTTAATCATAGAACCCGCTTTGTCGTTTGTACCAGAACCTCTAGCACCACCAAATGGTTGTTGTCCTACAACTGCACCAGTTGGTTTATCGTTAATGTAGAAGTTTCCCGCAGCATTTTCTAAAGCCTTAGCAGCTGTTTCAATAGCATAACGACATCCAGAGAAAATAGCTCCAGTTAAAGCATATTGTGATGTTGAGTCTACTAATTGTAAACTTTCTTCCCATTTCTCATCTTCATAAACATAAACCGTTAATACTGGACCGAATAATTCGCGCTCCATTGTATCGTATTTTGGGTTTGTTGTTACAATAACAGTTGGTTCAATAAACCATCCTTTCGATTTATCGTAACCACCACCAACAACAATTTCTGCTTCGTTAGATGCTTTAGCTTCATCAATAGCTTTCGCTAATTTATCAAAAGAACCTTCAGTAATTACCGCCGACATAAAGTTGCTCATATCTTCTGGTGATCCCATTTTAAATGAACTTACGTCTGCAATAACGTATTTTTTAACATCTTCCCATAATGAAGCAGGAATGTACGCACGTGATGCCGCCGAACATTTTTGACCTTGGTATTCGAAAGCACCACGAGATAAAGCTGTTGCTACCTCTTTAGCATCCGATGTTGGGTGAGCCCAAACAAAATCTTTACCACCTGTTTCACCAACAATACGTGGGTAAGTTTTGTATTTGCTAATATTGTTACCAATTGTTTTCCAGAAATCGTTAAATACACCTGTTGATCCAGTAAAGTGAATACCAGCAAAATCAGCAGAGTTTAAAATAGTATCTGTAATCATTCCAGAGTTACCATAAACTACGTTAATAACACCGTCTGGTAATCCTGCTTTTTTAAACACTTCAACAATTACGTTTGCCGAATAGATTTGAGTTGCAGCTGGTTTCCAAACCACAACATTCCCCATCATAGCCACACACGAAGGTAAGTTACCCGAAATAGCTGTAAAGTTAAAAGGAGTAATTGCGTACACAAAACCTTCAAGCGGGCGTTGCTCTACACGATTCCAAATTCCTTTAGACGAGTTTGGTTGTTGTTTGTAAATTTCTGTCATGTATTGTACGTTGTAACGTAAAAAGTCGATGAACTCACATGCAGAATCAATTTCAGCTTGATGAACTGTTTTTCCTTGTGCAATCATTGTTGCTGCATTGATTTTAGCACGGTATGGACCAGCTAATAACTCAGCAGCTTTTAAAAAGATTGAGGCTCTGTGTTCCCATGCCATTTGTGACCATTTTTTACGTGCTTCCATCGCTTCAGTAATTGCTTTTTTTACTAAAGTTTCGTCAGCTTCGTGATAAACACCTAAATGATGTTGGTGATCGAATGGAGGAAATAAGTTTTTAGTTTTTCCTGTTCTAACTTGTTCTTTACCAATATATAATGGAATATCTACAGTTTGAGAATAAAGATCTTTAAATGCTTTTAAAACTTCTTCTCTTTCTACAGATCCTGGAGCGTACGACTTTACGGGTTCGTTAACTGCAACAGGAACATTGAAAAATCCTTTTGACATAATTTAAAACTTATATGAAGTTGTTTATGCGAATATACAAAAATAAACACACATTCACTATGAATTATGCAAACCTTAATTCAAAGTAAATTAATTAATTGCGAATGGTGCACTTAATTTAAAAGTCGGAATAATTATATCAAAACTTTTAGTTGTGGTATAATTAATCATGTTAAAAAATCCTTTCATTGCACCAAAAGGAGATTTTAACAAACAAAAAGATTCGTACGAAAAAGAACCTCCTGATTTTATGACAGGTTTTTGGCCTAACACACCTTCGCCAGATACAAATTCTTTATCGTTTAAGGAATCTTGTATTTGCCAATGTCTGGTAAGTAGTTGGACCGTATCATTAGAATGGTTCTCGATCGTAATTTGGTAGGCAAAGGCGTATTGTAACACATGATCCTTGAAGTAAGTGCCTTCATAGCTCGTGCTAACAATAACTTTTATGCCATTTGTAATTTTAGAGACCATTTTTTATTTTTTTTAAATTGTTATAACAAAAATAATGAATTTAAATTGAGAATTCACTAATTTATAATGTTAGTCGACGAAGCGTCTCCTTTGCCAATAACTCGATAAAAGCGATCGTTATTTCCTTTGTAATAAGCTAAAATGGTGTACTTGTTTTCAGTTTGAAAAAAGTTCCCATCAATAGCATTTTCTTCATCAATTAATCGATTAGAATTATTTACTAATGTATATTCAAAGTTTGTAAAACCTTGTTTAATTAACATGGCAACTTCGTATTTTTTAGTTTTTTTGTTGAAAGTCATTTTATTTTCATCAGTCAACATATAATTATTAAACATTCCGGTAACGTAAATGGATTTATTGTTTAATTCCAACTCATCTAACGAAAAATAAACCCAAGCATAATCAGCTTCTAAATCTGGATTTTCGTTGTTGTTGTTTCGCACCTGAAAGTTTCCGTTAATATCTGGGAAAAACGTATATAAAGATCGATTTCTTGGTGTGTTTGTGTATAGCCAAACGTTGTATAAATCGCCAGAAGTAACTCGAGCAATATTGTTTGTATTTACACGAATGTTGTTGTTATCAAAATATAAAAATTCGTTCCCACCATAAAATTGAGTTTCTTTATCGTATTTATATATTAAATCGTTCCCTAATGTGTATTGTGGTTTAATGTTGCGTTTTGCTGTGTGCCATTTTCCGTTTTGCAATAAAATTAGCTCAATATTTCGTACTGGGTTTTGCAACATTTGATCACCCATTTTTACTGCAAAATCTAAATTTTGAACTTGTTCAATAGTTTTCATGTCGCGACCTCTTTTAACCTGAATTGGAATTTGTACCACATCTTCAAACAAAACAAATCGTTTTGCAAAAACTACTTCTCGATTACCGTTTAATATTTTTAAAATATAGTTTCCACTAATTAATAATCTTAATTTTTGACTCGGAATGTTTAATTTATAATGTGAATACATTTGTAAAGTATTAAACGAATTTTCGTAATTCATAATACGAACATCATCCATTCCAGCCAAATAATCTTGCTTAGGTAAATTGCTCGATTTCCAATTTACATCACAATGTGTAATGGTAAAATAGTAATCGTTGTCAGTTCCATATAAATCATCAAATTCAATAGAAAAAGGTTCACCAAGTCTAAAAATTGGAATTACATTTTGGCCTGCTTGTTTAAAAGTTATTGTTTTAATTTGATAAGGAGGAGCCACTTCAAACTCAACCTGGGCGTTAGCAAGGCTAAAAAGTAACGTAGTTAAAAATAGTAGTACTTTTTTCATATTTATAATTTGATTTACGTAAAGTTAAGTAAAAAATATTTTATGATTAATTAATAAGTTGTTAATCCTTTATGTGTTAAAATAAACTAAAATTTATTCCAATTTACGTTATTTTAACTATTTTAGTTATCTAAACTAATATAATTATGAATTTTAAAAGAATTTCTTTAGGCCTGCTAATCATGCCTTTTTCTTTATTTGCACAGCAAATAGACATGAGTAAACACATTCCTATTGACGAAAGTGTTAAAATAGGAAAACTTAAAAATGGTTTGACATATTACATCAAACAAAATGCCAAACCAGAAAATAAGGTTGACTTACGTTTAATTGTAAATGCGGGTTCAATTCAAGAAGCAGATGACCAACAAGGGTTAGCTCACTTTATGGAGCACATGGCTTTTAATGGGACTAAAAATTTTCCTAAAAACCAATTGGTAGATTATTTACAAAGTATTGGAGTTAAATTTGGACAACATTTAAATGCTTATACAAGTTTTGACGAAACAGTTTATTTTTTACCTATTCCTTCAGATGATAAAGCAAAACTGGATAAAGGGTTTCAAATTTTATCGGATTGGGCGTTTAATGTTGTTTTAACTAAAGAAGAAATTGATAAAGAACGCGGTGTTGTACTTGAAGAGTTTAGAATTGGACAAGGGGCTCAAAAAAGAATGATGGGTAACTTTATGCCAAAGCTTTTTTATCAATCACATTATGCCAACCGATTACCAATTGGAAAAAAAGAAATTCTAGAGAATTTTAAACCAGATGTTCTACAACGTTTTTATAAAGATTGGTATCGTCCAGATTTAATGGCTGTTGTTGTTGTTGGTGATATTAATGTAGAGGAGATGGAAAAGAAAATTATTAAAGAATTTTCTAAATATAAAAACCCTAGAAAAGCTCCAGAACGTAAATATTTTGACGTACCAAATCATAAAGAAACTTTTGTAGCTATCGAAACCGATAAAGAAGCGACATCACCAAATGTTCAAATTGTTTATAAAGATCAAGGTCTGCCTATTAAAATTACTACACAAGGAGATTTACGTAAGGTAACAATCGAATCCCTTTTCTCACAAATGATAAACGATCGTTTATCACAAAAATCAGAGGATAAAAATCCACCATTTATTTACGGATACTCATATCATGGTAAATTATGGGCACGTACTAAAGAGGCATACCAATCGGTAAGTATGGCAAAAGAAAACGGTCAATTAGATGCGCTTAAAGCTTTAGTTTTAGAAAACGAACGTGTAAAAAAATATGGTTTTACTCAAGAGGAATTGGATCGTGCAAAATCTGAAGTTTTGGTTTATGCTGAAAAATCATTTTCTGAAAGAGATAAACAAAACTCATCTTATTTTGTAAACAAGTATCAAAGCCACTTTTTAGAACAAACTCCTATCTCTAATCCAGATTGGGCTTATGAATTCATGAAATCGATTGTTCCAACAATTAAATTGGCCGAGATTAACGAGTTAATTACTAAATATATTCACGATGATAATCGTGTAGTTATTTTAACCGGTCCGGAGAAAGACGGAATTATAAAACCAACAGAGGCACAAGTTTTAGCACAACTAAAAGTTAATGAAGCGGAGGTTACTCCTTATAATGAAGTAAAACTTCCAGAACAATTAGTTACAAATTTACCAGCACCTGGTAAAATTGTTAAACGCGACGAAAATAAAAAATTAGGAACAAAATCATTCACACTTTCTAACGGAGCGAAAGTAACGTATAAAGTAACGGATTTTAAAAATGATGAAATTTTATTCCAAGCTGTAAGTAAAGGAGGAACAAATTTATTATCTGATGCTACTTATAAACAATTAGCTACAGCAATTTCTGGAGTAGCCAGAACTGGTGTAGCAGGTGTAAAAGCCGTAGATTTACCTAAATATTATGCCGGAAAATACGTGTCGGTTAATCCTTATATTAGTTCAATTTCCGAAGGGTTTAGCGGTACAGCAACACCTAAAGATTTAGAATATTTGTTTGAAGGTGTTTATGCTTATGTAACAAACTTAAATTACGACGAAGAGACTTTTAAAACAAATGCGGATAAAAACCTTTCGTTCATGAAAAATATTTTATCGCAGCCATCTAATTATTTTTATAAAGAAATTTCTGATTTCACTCAAAAAAATAATACACGTTATACAGGCTTTTTACCAACAGAAGCAGATTATAGCTTAGAAAATTATAAAAAGGCGTATGAAGTTTACAAGGAACGTTTTGCAAACATTGGAGATTTTGAATTCTTTTTCGTAGGAAATATTGATGGAGCAAAGCTAGAGGATTTAGCAACTAAATATTTAGCTACATTACCTGCAAATACTGCGAAAGAAGCAGTAGTAGATACTAAAAGCAGAAGTTTTATGGGAGAACATAAAATGGTTGTAAACAAAGGGCAAGATCCAAAGTCTAACGTAATTATTAGATTTACTGGTGAAACAACTTACGATGCTAAAGAGGCGTTGGCTTTATCTGCTTTAGGTGAAGTTCTAACAATTAAATTAGTTGAGGAGTTACGTGAAAACGAAAGTGGTGTTTATGGTGTTGGTGCTAACGGATCGATGGGGAAATTACCTTACGGAAGTTATAATTTCCAAATATCATTTCCTTGTGGACCCGAAAATGCTGAGAAATTAACCGAATCGGCTTTACGTGAACTTAATAAGATGATTGCAGAAGGCCCTTCGCAAAAAGATTTAGATAAGTATAAAGAAGGTGAGATTTTAGATAATAAGAAAGATTTAAAAGAGAATAAAACTTGGTTAAGCTCTTTATCTTCTTCTTATTTAAATGATACAAATCCTGAAAGAATTTTGACTTACGAGGATAGAGTTAAAGCATTAACAGTTAAAGAATTGCAAGATGTTGCTAAAAAGTATTTAACTAAAAATAAATTTATTGCGATTTTAATGCCGGAAACTAAATAATAGGTTAGGGGCTACGGAAAAACAGGGATGTTTTTATTTATTTTACTTAGGAAAAGAGCCGCTGAACAACGTTCAGCGGCTTTTGTTTATTTATATACTATCGGAATAATTTCTCCTTTTGCTAAGCAGTATTTTTCAACTAAATCAGCAGGTAGTTTTGATGTGTAATCTTCTTCAATAACTTTAAAGCCTATTGCTCTTAACTTATCAAAATAATCACGACCGTAAACGCGAACATGGTCATATTGACCAAAAATTTCAGCACGCTTTTTAGGATCAGTTATCGTATCGTCCTCAAAAGTAACTTCACGGTTTAAATCTTGCGGAATCTGAAAAATTCCCATGCCACCAGGTTTCATTACTCTGTAAAGCTCTTGCATCGCTTTGGTATCATCCGGAATATGTTCCAAAACATGATTACATAAAATGATATCGTAGCTGTTATCCTCAAAAGGTAAATTGCAAATATCAGCTTTAACATCTGCCAAAGGTGAAAATAAATCAGTTGTTGTATAATTTAAGTTCTTTAAATTTCGAAACAACTTATAAAAAGCCTGTTCTGGTGCAAAGTGTAAAACTTTTTTTGGTGCTGTAAAAAAATCAGTTTCATTTTTTAAATACAACCAAAGCAAACGATGCCTCTCGAGCGATAATGTGCTAGGCGAAAGTACATTGTTACGTTGGTGCCCATAACCATAAGGTAAAAATTGTTTAAAACTTTTTCCATCAATTGGATCCGTGTAACGTGAACCTTGTAATATAAATGATAAAACCGGACGCGCTACATAACTTAATCGAATTAAAATAGGTCGCGGTATTGTATTAAGTACTAATTTAAACAGCTTTTTCATTAAAGCACGAATGGGGTTTTACGGAATTCATCTTCCTCGTTAGATGTAATACCTAAAGCTTGGTAAACGTATGCAAAGGTAGATAGTAATTCAGGTTTACCATCAACTAAAGCGACATCATGCTCAAAGTGAGCCGATGGTTTTCCGTCTCGAGTTGCAATTGTCCAACCATCTTTAAGTTGTTTAATGTTACGTGTTCCCATATTAATCATAGGTTCAATCGCAACAGTCATTCCTTCAACAAAAAGTTTTCCACGACCACGTTTTCCGTAGTTTGGCATTTCTGGTGCTTCGTGCATTTTACGACCTAATCCGTGACCTACAAGTTCACGAACTACTCCATAACCATGATCTTCCGCATATTTTTGAATTGCGTAACCCACATCTTCTACGCGGTTTCCTAATTTAAACTCACGAATACCAATGTATAAAGACTCTTTTGTTACTTGTAATAATTTTTTTGTTTCTTCTGGTACAGCATCACCTACTTCAAAAGTATAGCAGTGATCTCCATAAAAGCCATGTACAATCGCTCCTAAGTCTGCAGAAATAATATCTCCATTTTCTAAAGGTCTATTGGTTGGTAAACCGTGTACGATTTGGTCATTAACAGATGTTAATAAGCTGGCCGGACAGTCGTATAATCCTAAAAAAGCAGGAATTGCACCATGATCTCTGATGTATGTTTCAGCTAATTTATCTAAATGAAGAGTAGTTACACCAGGTTTAATTTCACTAGCTAACATACCTAATGTTTTAGAAACCATTAAAGCGGCCTCACGCATTAGTTCAATCTCTTCGCGTGTTTTTGGAATTATCATGATTCAATAATTTTTTTATTGTTGCAAAAATACAAATAAAAATGTTTTAATCGTAAGCTTATACTAATACCTTATTGAAATGTCTTACAATAATTTTATTTTTGTAAAAAATAAACTACAATGAAGTATACAACAGCAGAAGAAGCTTTAAAATCTGTAAAGTCTGGAGATAGAGTATATGTTCATGCAGCCGCTGCAACACCAACTATTTTAACAGACGCTCTTACTTTAAGAGCGCCAGAACTATCGAATGTCGAAATTTGTCATCTTCACACTGGCGGAGTTGCAAAATATGCAGACATTAAATACAAAGACAGTTTTTTTGTCAATTCTCTTTTCATTGGAGCTAATGTTCGTCATACCTTAAAACAAGGTAACGGATCATACACTCCTATGTTTTTGAGTGAAATGGCCAATAGCATTCGAAAAGGAATGATTAAAGTTGATGTGGCTTTAATTCAAGTTTCACCACCAGATGAACACGGATATTGCTCTCTTGGAACCTCTGTCGAAAACGCTAAAGCTGCACTTGATAGCGCTCGAGTAGTAATTGCTCAAATAAATAAACATATGCCCAGAACCTTTGGAGACGGCATCATTCATTATTCCAAAATTAATTACTGTGTCGAGTATCACACACCAATTTACACGCTCGATAATGGCCAAATAACACCAGACGAACAAAAAATAGGCAATTACATCGCTCAATTAATCGACGATAAAAGCTGTTTACAAATGGGAATTGGCTCAATACCCAATGCCGTTTTAAGTAACTTAACCAATCATAAAGGATTAGGACTTCATACCGAAATGTTCTCAGACGGTGTGATTCCTCTTGTTAAATCAGGTGTTATAACCGGTGAACATAAGGAGCTTTTACAAGGCAAAATTGTATCCACTTTTGTACACGGATCACAAGAACTTTACGATTTTGTAAACAACAATCCCTCGGTCGAAATGCGCGAAGCGTCTTTCACAAACAATCCGTACAAAATTCAAAAACTATCTAAAATGGTTGCTATAAACTCGGCAATCGAGGTTGATGTAACCGGTCAAGTATGTGCAGACTCTTTAGGTAGTAATCTGTTTTCGGGCGTTGGTGGTCAGGTCGATTTTGTGTATGGCGCATCAAAAAGTAAAAACGGAAAGTCAATTATCGCCCTACAATCTACCACGGCAAAAGGTCACAATAAAATTGTGCCTATTTTAAAACCAGGTGCTGGGGTGGTAACTTCTCGTGCTCACATTGATTATGTTGTGACCGAGTTTGGCGTAGCGCATTTATTTGGTAAATCAATTCGTGATCGAGTAAGAGCAATGATTCAAATTGCGCATCCAGATTTTAGAGAAAGTATCGAAAAAGAATATTACAATTTTATACGATAACGCTTTGGGCGTTCCCCTTTGGGTCGGGCTTTTCGCTATATCTTTTATATGTAAGCTTCGGGAACCTTCGCTTTCATATAAAAGGATGCCGCTACAATCCCTAACGCATTTGAAAACGAAAATATGAAGTAGTGATAATATCTCTTTCTTCTTTCTTCTTTTTTTTGCTCTTTTCTCTGCATTAGGGATTGAGCGTTTGTTGGAGCACATTTTGTAGCGAAGCGAAAAA
>CANRKI010000076.1 GCA_947631175.1 uncultured Flavobacterium sp. | reverse complement strand
TCCGATAGAATATCGAACTCATTTTTATAATAATTAATTTTTTAATCTGTCCAAACTTTTGGGTGCAGTCCATTTTAAAAGCTGCTTTTTTATTTTAATTCATTTTCACTAATTCTACCCTACGGTTTTTAGCTTTATTTTCATCTGAATCATTTGCTACTAAAGGTTTTTCGGTACCAAAACCTTTAGCACTTAATCGATCTTTTGCAATTCCGTTTGCAATTAAACTATTCATTACTGCATTAGCACGATCATTTGATAGTTTTTTATTATGCGTGGCATCACCACTGTTGTCAGTGTGTCCTTCGATAGCAATTTTTAAACTTTTGTCATTTTTAAGTGCTTCTGCAATTTGTGTTACAACTTCCTGTCCTTCGGCAGTAACATTTGATTTATCTACATCAAAATTAATATATAAAATCGACTTTCCTTTTTCAGTCAAATCTTTAGCAATATCATCAGCAGTTACCTTGGTGATGGTTTGTTTAAAAGCTTCTTCTTGTAAAACATTTAATCTACCTCCGGCGTTATCAGAAGTGTATTGAACGTAAACATTTCCTTTATCTTGTGTTTTAATGATCCAAAATTTAATATTTTGATCCCAATACCCCATGTCACCAGAACCGCCTTTATTTGGATCTTGCTTGTTGTAACGTTCATATTCATCTTTGGTAATTTCGCCATCAAAAATTTTAACTGCTCCGATTGAAAGTAAATAATCTTCCATACTTTTTTCAAAATAACGTTGTGAGTATTCTTCACCACGAACAGCTGTAATATCTGCTTTATATAATTTACCTTCAAAAGGAGTCATAGTTCCGTTGATTGGAAAGAAACAAACATCGAAATTTTTTTGTATTGCTCCTTTTCGAGCTTCTAAACCTTTTGGAAGGTTGATAAAAGGGAAATCACCAATATCAGCAGTTGAAAGCGCGATGTCGTTTAAATTAAAATTAGAAGCTGGGGTAGCTTCTGGTTTTACCTCAGTAAGTTCAACTGAAGTTTCGGATGAATGAGGCTCTTTATTTTCTTGTTGTTTGGCTGATTGATTACATGCTATCATCAAAACCACTACTCCAAATAGAAAGACTTTTTTCTTCATTTTTTGATACCTTTTTGATAATTTTTTAAACTATAAATATAAACTTTTTAATTTAATGCTATTAAAAATGATTCCAAATAATTTATCTTTTTTGGGGAGTTTTTATTTTCTTTTATTTTAAATTATGTAATAAACAAGAGCAATACATTCTACCTTTTGGATAAATTAGAGATATTCTTTTTTATTGTGTTCATATTGCGATTGTATATTGAATTTTTTATGATTAAAAATGTGTTGTTGCAATAGGGATAGAAGCGATTGTTTGAGCACATTTTGGAACGAAGTGGAAAAATTGCGAGTGCGTATAGCCCGCCCGCCCATGAAAAGGCGGGATTGCCCACAAAAAAAGGAGCCTTATAATTAAGACTCCATTTGTTATTCTAGAATAATTGTACGATTCCGTAAACTATTGCTGCTATGATTGCAGAGATTGGAATGGTTAAAATCCAAGCCCATAATAAGCTGATTGTTACTCCCCAACGTACTGCTGAGATACGTTTTGTAACCCCTACCCCGATAATTGCACCGGTAATGGTGTGAGTTGTTGATACAGGTACACCTAAAGATTCGGTTAAAAACAAGGTTGCAGCACCAGCTGTTTCGGCAGCTACGCCCTCTAGCGGTGTTACTTTTGTGATTTTAGATCCCATTGTTTTAACAATTTTCCAACCACCACTTAATGTTCCTAAACCAATAAATAAGAATGAAACGAAAGGTACCCATTCCCATTGGTCTACGAATAATGAGAAACGGTCTGCAGAGTTTACCCATTCTGCATCACCTGCTTGTACGTGGTAAAAAATTACAGCTGCACCAATGATCCCCATTACTTTTTGAGCATCGTTACCACCATGTCCTAATGAAAATAAGGCTGATGATACTAATTGTAGTCGTTTGAACCATTTGTCTGCCTTGTGTGGGTTTGCTTTGCGGCAAATCCATAAAATGGCAAGGGTTATTAAGTATGCCATTAACATACCGACAAAAGGTGCCATAAATATAAATAAGAACGTTGGTAATACTTTTGCTAAGTTTACAACCCCCTCGAAAGATCCTACGCTAACGTATGCGTGAGTTAAGGCTGCTCCCATAAAACCACCAATTAATGTGTGTGATGATGAAGATGGAATACCTAATTTCCAGGTTAGTAAGTTCCAGATAATTGCGGCAATTAAACCGGCAAAAATTACCTCGAGTGTAATAAAGTTTTCGTTTACTGTTTTGGCAATGGTGTTACCAATTTTAAATTCACCAATCCAATATTTAGATATAAAATAAGCGGCGAAGTTAAAAACTGCAGCCCATAATACCGCTTGAAATGGAGTTAAAACTTTAGTTGCAACGATGGTTGCAATAGAGTTTGCTGCGTCATGAAAACCGTTAATATAATCAAATGCTAATGCAAGGATTATAATTAAGATTAACATAACTGGCAGTTGCGTAATCATTTCCATAATAATATCTTTTAAAAAAATTTATACTATTTAGGAATGTTTCACTGCTACTGCTTCTAAAACATTAGATACACCTTTACATTTATCAGATGCTGTTTCTAAAGCAGATAAAACTTCTTTATATTTAATGATGTTTTTAACATCTGTTTCGTTTTCAAAAATATCAGCAACAGCTTTATCAAAAACGTTGTCTGCTTTTCCTTCTAATTTGTTGATACGTTTACAAGCTTCTGTAATACCTTGTAAGTTGTTCATGTTAGGTAAATCTACCGTAACAGCTTTTTTAATTAATTGGCAAGCTTCTAAATTGATTTCTGTTAACTTACGAATTGATTTGGTAATTTTTTCAACTTGGTACATTTTCATACGGCTAGCCGCTCCGTGCATGTAATCAGCAACGTCATCAATAGCTTTAACTAATGCATGAATGTCTTCTCTATCAAAAGGAGTAATGAAGTTACGGCTTAACTCTAGATTTGTTTTGTGCGTAATTTCCTCAATATTTGCTTCTAATTCTTCAATTTTTTTAAAGTATGCTTCTCTTTCCCCTTTAGGAGCGTTAACAGCCTCGTGTAAAGTTTCAGCTAAAATTACTAAATTAGTAGTAGCTTGTTCAAATAAAGGAAAAAACTTTTTATCCTTTGGAACAAAAAACTGGAAAATATTATTTAATGACATTTATTTTTGATTTTTTCAAGCGCAAAACTACATATCTAATGTTAAGTTATTGTTATCAAATAATAAATTTACAGCTATTTTTTTTCTTGTATATTTTAATTGCAAAATTACACTTTGAATGCCTATCTTAGCCTAGCAAAATAAAACTCAATGGATTTAAATTTTAACATTAACGAAGATTATAACAAGCTTTTAGTATCAGACTTACGACAAAAATTTGCTAAAGTAAAATTAGGTGGTGGTGAAAAACGCATCGCTAAGCTACACCAAGACGGAAAAATGACAGCCCGAGAACGCATTGATTATTTATTAGACAAAGATACTGATACGATAGAAATTGGTGCTTTTGCTGGTGAAGGCATGTATGCTGAACACGGTGGATGTCCATCTGGTGGGGTTGTTGTTAAAATTGGATATATTTCTGGTAAGCAATGTATTGTAGTTGCTAATGATGCAACTGTTAAAGCAGGAGCTTGGTTTCCGATTACTGGGAAGAAAAATTTACGCGCTCAAGATATTTCGATTGAAAATAATTTACCTATAATTTATTTGGTTGACTCTGCAGGAGTTTACCTACCAATGCAAGACGAGATTTTTCCTGATAAAGACAATTTTGGACGAATTTTTAGAAATAATGCCATTATGAGTAGTATGGGAATTACGCAAATCGCTGCTGTTATGGGAAGCTGTGTGGCAGGTGGTGCTTATTTGCCTATTATGAGTGATGAAGCTTTAATTGTAGATAAAACCGGAAGTATCTTTTTAGCAGGAAGCTATTTAGTTAAAGCTGCTATTGGAGAAAATATTGATAACGAAACGCTGGGTGGCGCAACAACACATTGCGAAATATCGGGAGTTACAGATTATAAAGCCAAAGACGATAAAGATTGTTTAGATAAAATTAAAAACATCGTTTCGAAAATTGGTGATTATGAAAAAGCTGGATTTAATAGAGTTAAACCAGAAGAACCAAAAGAAAAGCCAGAAGAAATTTATGGTATTTTACCAAAATCGAGAGTTGATCAATACGATATGAACGAAATTATTAAACGTTTAGTTGACAATTCTGATTTTGAAGAATATAAAGCAGGTTACGGACAAACCATTATCACAGGTTATGCACGTATAAACGGTTGGGCCGTTGGTATTGTTGCCAATCAACGCAAAGTTGTAAAAACAACAGGAGCAAAAACAAAACCAAGCGAAATGCAATTTGGAGGCGTTATTTACTCGGACTCTGCAGATAAAGCAACACGTTTTATAGCAAATTGCAATCAAAAGAAAATTCCACTTGTTTTTCTGCAAGATGTAACTGGTTTTATGGTAGGTAGTAAATCGGAACATGGAGGAATCATCAAAGACGGAGCTAAAATGGTAAATGCAGTATCTAATTCTGTAGTTCCTAAATTTACAATTGTAATTGGAAACTCGTACGGAGCAGGAAACTATGCAATGTGTGGTCGCGCCTACGACCCACGCTTTTTTATCGCTTGGCCAAGCGCAGAACTTGCTGTTATGGGAGGTTCACAAGCTGCGAAAGTTTTATTACAAATTGAAGCTTCGGGATTAAAAGCAAAAGGAGAAGAACTTACACCAGAAAAAGAGGCGGAGTTATTTGAAAAAATAAAATCAAAATACGACGCGCAAACTTCGCCTTATTATGCTGCAGCTCGATTATGGACAGATGCAATTATTGATCCTTTAGAAACAAGAAAATGGGTTTCGATGGGAATTGAGGCTGCCAACCATAAACCAATAGAAAAACCTTTTAATTTAGGAATTATTCAAGTTTAATTATAAAAAATCCATCGCTAAACTGATGGATTTTTGCTTTTTAATATACTAAATAAAAAAATAAAAGTTATAGTACTAAAGATTAATAATGACAGAAATAAACCCCGCAAAACAAGCTTTACCATGGCTTACCGCCTTAGCTATGTTTATGCAAGCCCTAGACGGAACCATATTAAATACGGCTTTACCAGCTATAGCCAATGATTTTGGCCACTCTTCCTTAGAGATGCAATCTGTAATTGTTTCTTACACGGTAACATTAGCAATTTTAATTCCGCTTAGTGGCTGGTTGGCTGATAAATATGGTACACGTAAAATTTTCACTTTATCGGTCATTATTTTCACACTAGGTTCTCTTTTTTGTGGATTATCTTATGATTTAACTGCTTTAGTTATTTCCAGAATTATTCAAGCCATTGGTGGAGCAATGATGGTACCTGTTGCGCGATTAGCAATTTTGTATAGCTATCCTAAAAGTCAACTTTTACGTGTTATGAATTTTATTACCATTCCTGGATTGGTTGGACAAGTAATTGGTCCATCACTAGGTGGTTTTTTATCAGATAATTACTCTTGGCATTGGATATTTCTAATCAACTTACCTATTGGGTGTATTGGTTATTTTATTGCAACTAAAAAGATGCCAAATCTTAGCAAAAAAGTTCACAAGTTTGATAGTTTGGGCTTGTTTTATATTTCGGCCATTATTGTTGCCTTAACATTAATAATGGAGTTTTTAAGTATTGGATTTACACAATGGAGCATTATTAGCATTACTTTATTAGTAACAATAATTTGCATTATTTGTTACATCAAACATTCTAAAAAAACAACTAACCCAATCATCGATTTAAATTTATTTAAGATTGATACCTTACGTATTGGATTGCTAGGAAATTTATTTACACGATTAGGAATTGGAGGCATGCCACTTTTATTACCATTAATGCTACAAGTTGGTTATGGACATTCGGCTTCCGTTTCGGGTATGTTATTGATTCCATCTGCAATAGCTAATGTAATAGCTAAATCGTTTGTTGTACCCTTAGTTAGAAAGTATGGATATAAAACCGTATTAATATCAAACACATTAATTTTAGCATTCATAATTGCTATGTTTTCGCTAACAAATTCACAAACACCTCTTATTTATTTTGTCCCGTTACTTGTTGTATTTGGAGCCGCAAACTCCATTCAAATGTCTGCCATGAACACCATAACAATAGCGGATTTAACAAATGATAATGTTAGTTCAGGAAATAGCTTATTGGCAATTATGCAACAATTATCTAACAGTTTTGGCGTATCAATCGCTGCGTTACTTTTAAGTTTTATAACCCAAATAAATCTTTTTGATAAAGATGTCAGCAGTGCATTTAAATTCACTTTTATAATTATAGGAATTATAACTGCTTTATCTTGCTTTATTTTTATGAAATTAAATAAAAATGCTGGATCTGATTTGTCTGGTCACTTGGAGAAATAATTCACTTTTATCGATTTTATTTTACTTTTATCGATAACTCACTTACTTTAAAAAATTATATATTTAAATTTATGAGGTAACTTTATATAAAGCTATGTCAGAAGTATTTACATACATTTTTAATCAAAAAATCAATTATAAGGATTTGATTAGGATTATGTGTAGTTTACTTTTACTTTTTAAAGCTAGTGCTTTAGTTTTAGACGATACTTACCACATATTTTTCCAACACAATAATTTATCTCTTTTTTATGATGTTATCAACTATGCATTCTCTATAGTTTATGTGTTTGCATTTTTAGTTATGTTATTAGGCATAGACTTACGTAACTACCTAATTTACATAGTTATAATTATTTTAGTAAACATCATTTTAACTTTCCAAAATGTGTCGCACAATTTAGATTTAGGCGTTAGCGCAATCATTGCATTTTTTGCGCTAACAATTTACATTATTGGAGAAGGAAATTTAACGATTGATAATTTAGTTCGAGACTAAATTTGCAACTATTTCGCTTCGTTTAATTTTGGATGTTTCGGTTTCTAAAAATTCTGAAACGAAGTAAATTTGCTTTGGAACTTCAAACTTTTGTAGCTCTGACATTGTATCAAAATTAATATGCTGTTTTTCTCCTTCAATAATTAATATCAATTTAAAACCAAGCTTTTCATCTGGAATTCCAGCAACAAAAAACCTAGTAGAAATGTATTTTTCTAATTTTTCTTCTATTTTTTCAGGAAATAATTTAACACCACCACTATTAATTACATTATCTGCACGTCCTTTCCAAACAAATTTAGTTTCACTAATTAAATCAACCACATCGTTTGTTATTACATTTGCATCACAAACACGCGGCGCATCAATTACCAAACAATCTCTATCGTCGGTTTTAAATGTTACATTGGGTAAAGCCGAAAAAACCGTTTCCGAAATCCTTTTAGCAGCAATATGTGTTACCGTTTCAGTCATTCCGTAAGTCTCAAAAACTTGCGTATCAAATTCAAGCAATTTATTTTTTAAAGTGGTATTTAATTTTGCACCTCCAATAATAATTTGTTTAATAAGCTGCATTTTATTTAAAGAATTTTCGACTTGCAAAGGAACCATTGCTACAAAATCAAATTCAGAATTTAAATTATCCATCGGATTTGATGTTGGTTTAATGTAAGTTAAATCCCATCCTAATAATATTGCACGAACAAACATAAGTTTGCCGGCAATATATTGTACGGGTAAACAATGTAAGGCCTTGGCATTAACTGGAATTTTGAAGTAACTAGCCGTCGCCAAAGCAGATGCAACCATAGCTTGTTTTTTAACTTGAATAGGTTTAGGTTTCCCTGTGGTTCCTGAAGTTGTTAAGCTTACTGTATCCTGATCTGAAAACCATTGCTCTATAAAATTTGCTAATTGAGCGAAATGCTCTTCGTTTGAGTTTTTTAAAGGAATTATTTTAGCTTTTAAAGCAAAAAAATCCAACTTTTCGCCATTTAAGCTAAAAGTTGGATGTACATAATTTTTATATTTTTGATCCATTACGATTCAATTTCTTTCAATTTTCCAAAAAGGTTTTCCTTCCAATTTTTCCAACCATATTTCTTAGCACAAAGATACAAAATGATAGGGTAAACTAAAAATACTTGCAAATACATTGAGGTCAGAGATGTAGATTCAGAAATGTCTTTAAAAATAGCATGCGTTTGAAAGGCAGAATGGTCTGAGGTTAAAACTAAGGCAGTAATTAAATTATTTGCAGCATGAAAGCCTAAAGCAAGCTCTAAACCGTCATCCATCAAAGTCATTATTCCTAATAAAAAACCAGTACCAATATAAAAAATCATAATATATAATCCCATTTCACCAACTTCAGGGTTTGATATATGCATCAAACCAAATAAAACAGATGATAAAATTAATGGAATGGCTCTGCTTTTTGAAGCAAAACCAATGTACTGCATAAAATATCCTCTAAAAAAATATTCTTCGAAACTGGTTTGCAGTGGTATCAAAATGATTGCTAAAATAGCGAATGGTAAAAATTTTTGAAAATTAAATTCTATCACAAAATCCTCTGGATATATGAAAAAGGAAATTAAAATCGTTACAATTAAAAAGGCTCCCCACAAACCAAACATAAAAAAAATACGCGACCAATCTATTTTAGTTCGTGCTGTTGTTAAGCTTGTTATAGACTGTTTATGTACAAACCTAACCCAAAACAATAATCCCAAACACAAAAAACTTAATGGTCCAACTAAAATAACAAAGGTTAAATTTTTTCCAAAACTATCGATTAAGCTATTAATTAAGGCATTTGTATCAGAACCTGAAAGTGAAGTTGACACAACATTTAAACCAAAAAAAGCTAAAAATCCGATGATTACAAATAAGTATAACACGTGTTCTACTTTCATTTTTTTTAATTGTTCAATATACATGCGCTGTCGTTTATTTTAGTTAAGAATTTAAAATACAATATTATTACTTTTGTGTGTATTTACTAATTTTTTATTTTTTTTAATTATGATAACTGTTTATCACAACCCAAGATGTTCAAAATCAAGAGATGGAATTTGTTTTTTAGATGAATTAAACGAGCATTACGAGGTGATTAAATATTTAGACGAAGGCATTTCGATTGATGTTTTAACGGATTTAATTGCAAAACTTAACATAAAACCAATTGAATTGGTGCGAGTTAAAGAAAAAATATGGATCGATAATTTTAAAAATAAAATATTAACAGATACTGAAATTATTCAAATCATGAGCGAAAATCCAAAATTGATTGAAAGGCCAATAGTCATAAAAAACAATAAAGCAGTAATTGCAAGACCAACTGAGAAAATAAAAGAAATTATTTAATTAACATTTTTTAACATTCAGCAATTAAACCTTTAGGCATTCCACTTGTCTAACCACTATAAATACCAAACATACAAATTTGTAATGAAAAACTTTTTTAAAACATTATTTACACTTTTAGTACTTGTCACGATGCCTACTTTCGCACAAGCACAAAACGTGGCTATCTCCGGAAAAGTGATAGAAAAAGCGACCAATCAGCCGCTAGAATTTGCTAGTGTTATTGTTGTTAATACAAATGATACAAGCATTTCTGATGGAATGATGACAAACGAGAAAGGAGAATTCTCTTTAAATGTAAAACCAGGAAACTACGATATTAAAATTGAGTTTTTAGGTTATAAAACTGTAAACTTTTCGAACAGAGCTGTTACACAGAACCTAAATTTAGGAGCTATTGCTGTAACTGAAGACACACAACTTTTAGATGAAGTTGTTGTAACTGTAGAAAAACCTTTAGTCGAAATTAAACTTGACAAAAAAGTTTACAACGTAGCCGATGATAAAACAATTAAAGGAGGAACTGCAAGTGATGTTTTAGATAACGTACCATCGTTAGCCGTAGATCAAGACGGAAACGTTTCGTTACGTGGAAATGAAAATGTAAAGATTTTAATTGACGGAAAACCTTCGGGAATTTCTGGGAATATAGCTGATATCTTAAAAACATTACCTGCTGATGTAGTTGGTAAAGTTGAAGTAATCACAAACCCATCGGCTCGTTACGAGGCAGAAGGTGGAGCTGGTATTGTAAATATCGTTCTTAAAAAAGGAAAAGGACAAGGAATTAACGGATCTGTATCAGTTACTGCTGGTACTCCAGATAATTATAGAGCCAATGCTAATGTAAACTTTAAAGGTGAAAAATATAACTTTTTCACAAATTTAGGATACAACAATAGCAAATCACCAGGAAATTCAAAATCTAACGGAACTTACCTAGATCAATTTGGTGATGTAGCATATTACATGGATGAAAAACGTGACAACGAAAGAGTTCGTAAAGGACATAACGTTAACTTTGGTTTAGATTTATACATCACTCCATCTATAACTTGGACAAATACCGTTGGTTTTAGAGATCAAAGAGGTGACAATACTTTTGATGTAGATTATTTAAATTATGACATCAATAAAAATTTAAATTATTCAAGAAATCGTTTCTCTACTGAAAGAGACGAAAACATGAATTTTGAATACTCAACGCGTTTCGAGAAAAACTTTGCTAAAGATGGTCACAAATTAATTGTTGATGGAAACGTTTCAACTTCAAGAGACGATGAAAACTCAGTAGTTACTGACCTTACAGAAGGTAATGTAAATAAATTATTAAACGAAAGAACTAAAAATTTTGAAACACAAAATCGAATGATTGGTTCTGTTGATTATGTTTTACCAATTGGTGAAAACGCTCAATTCGAAGCAGGATATAGAGGAAGTTACACAGATTTAGTTACTGATTTTGGAGTGGAAGCTTTAAATAACGGAATTTGGGAACCAAACCAAATGTATAATAACATCTTTCAATACAAAGAAAAAATTCATGCTTTTTATACACAATACGGATCTAAAATCAATAAATTCTCCTATTTATTAGGATTACGTTGGGAAGATTCAAAAATCAATGTAAACGAATTACTTTCACAAGATTTCAATACTAAAAAATACAACGACTTTTTCCCTAGTGCCTTTTTAGCATACGAATTAAACGAAAAATCTAATGTTAGCGTTAGCTATAGCCGTCGTATTAACAGACCAAGAGGTCGTATGTTAAACCCGTTCTCTAACTATTCATCTAATATCAATCTTTTTCAAGGTAATCCAGATTTAGATCCTTCTAAAACAAATGCCTTTGATTTAGGATATATGACAAAATTTGGAAGTAAAGTAACTTTCAATACATCAGCATATTTTAATCACACAGAAAATGCTTACCAATTTGTATCTCGTGAGTCAGGTGCTTTTGTAGATGGAATTCCAGTAATTTTAAGTTCTCCTATTAACTTAGCTACTGAATATAGATATGGAGTAGAGTTTAACGTTGGATACAACCCATACAAATGGTGGAGATTAAACGCAAACTTAAATATATTTAGAAGTGAATCAAAAGGAGATTATACTTATATTAATTTCCAAAATCAAGTAATTACACAAAACTTTGACAACGAAACTTTTGCTGCAAACGCACGTTTAACCTCTAAAGTAACTTTACCTTATAAAATAGATTGGCAAACTAACATTTCGTACCGTGCGCCAGAAACTAGAGCTCAAGGAAAAGTGAAGTCTGAAACTGGTGTGAATATGGCGTTAAGTAAAGATATTCTAAAAGACAAAGCAACAATTGCATTAAATGTTCAGGATTTATTTAACTCTAGAAAACGTAGAATGGAAACAAACTTACCTACAGTTATCACATCTTCTGAAATGCAATGGAGAGAAAGACAAATTAATTTAACTTTTACATACCGCTTCAACAAAAGTAAAAACGAAAGAGATCGTTTTAGAAATGACGAAATGGGCGAAGATATGATGGGAATGTAATTCTCACAATTATTTTACTACTAACAAAAAAGCTGTCTAATTAAATTTAGACAGCTTTTTTTATGTTTGAATATTAATCCAAAACGTTCTTATTCTTCAAATTCACCTAACGTTTCAGTAATAATTCGAACACAATCTAAAAGTTGTTCTTTAGTCATCACTAAAGGTGGTGCAAAACGAATGATGTTGCCGTGCGTTGGTTTAGCCAACAAACCTTTATCGCGCATGCGCAAACAAATATTCCAAGCCGTGTCCGACTCTTCCGAATCATTAATAATAATAGCATTTAATAACCCTTTCCCACGAACTAGGGTACAAATGTTAGAGGTTGCGATATATTTATTTAATTCCTCACGAAACACCTTTCCTAAAACCTCAGCATTTTCTGCTAATTTTTCATCTAAAACCACATCTAATGCC
>CANRKI010000075.1 GCA_947631175.1 uncultured Flavobacterium sp. | reverse complement strand
GGAATTTTATTATTACAAGAAGGAGATAAGGCTCGCTTTGTAATTCCGTCTAACTTAGGTTACGGTTCTCGTGGTGCTGGAGGAGTTATTCCGCCAGATGCAACTTTAATTTTTGACGTAGAGTTAATGAAAGTTAAGTAATTTAATTTTTTGAATATATTTTTAAAAAGCCACCTTGAATAAGGTGGCTTTTTTCGTACAACGTTATGTTAAATTTTTTATTTTTGGCACAACTAAATCAAAATATAAATTATGAAAACTTTTTTAAGTGTATTATTCACTTTTTTAAGTATTAGTATGTTTGCGCAAACTAATGCATTAGGTAAAATGTCGCAGGGTAAATTTTTAGATTCTGCGGTTATTTATGATAACGAAATCGATAATGTTTTTGGATATGCTTTGCTTTATCAAAAGGATAAATTAGAAAATTCTGTTTTTGAATTGGAGTATGTTATTTTAGATAATAATTTGAATAAAATATCATCGACCTCTGTAAAGCAAAAATCATTTTCAAGTGCCTACCCAACTCGTTTTTCATTAGTAAATAAAAATAAAGATGAAGTTATACTTGGAATTAGCGAGGTAAATCCGATGCTTGAATTTGCGGCAATGCCTCCTGTTAACTTTAGGTATCTAACATTTAATACAAAAACATTAGCTTTTTCTGATGATTTTTATTTCGATAACAATCAAAAGTTAAAAGCAGATTTAAATGTAGATTCTAAATTACCTTTAGGAGAACTTTTTTTTAGACAAAATTTAATAACTACAGAAGGTGATAACTATATTTTATTTGATTTTATAGATAATAAAAACATTCCGATGGTAGTGATTAAGCCAGATAAATTTATAAATTTAAGGAAATCACGTATTAATGGATTTACGGTTTTAGATAAAGATTTTAATACAGTTTGGCGTTATAGCTATAATGAAAATACTAAAAAATCGTATGATGAATATGAGCTAGTATCGTCGAGTAAAGAAACTTTGGTTATGCTAAAAACGGTTCGTAAAAAAAAGCCAATACGATCGATTGAGATTTTTAGTTTAAAAGATGGAAGTATAATACAATCTATTCCTTTTACAGATAATAGCTATAATTTTAGACTGAAGAGATTAGATGATAATGGTGCTAATTATGATTTAATTTTTGCTTTGTATAAATTAAAAGAAAAAGAATATTTAGACTCTAGTATTTTAGGTTATTATAAATTATCTATAAATAAAAAAACGGGAAATCAAGTAAGTAAAAATTATTTAACTTGGGTAGATTTAAAAGCCCATTTTAATTTTAAAAAACCAGAAAAAAGTGGGCAAATAGTTAAATCTGGAAGCTTATTATTACGTGATTTTATTAGTTTAAAATCTGGTAAATATATTGGTGTTTTTGAAGATACAAAGATTAAAAAGAAAAACGATTATTTTAAAGATTATTATTTTATAGAATTTGATAATACTTTAAAAGTATCTAACATTACTAAACATGTCAATGAAGAGCAAATTGATGTTAAATATAATAGATTTAGAACGTATAGATTTAGTCAAAAACTTAATTCGAACGATGAATATGTGTTTTTTTACGAAACTATAGAAAAAGAAAATAAAAAAAATGTCCATAAATTGGTTATTACTACCTACTTAAACAACCAATTTTCTCAAGAAAAACTTCCGTTATCTGACAAAGATTCTAAAATATATCCTTCGTTAGCTAAAAACGGATACATTTTGTTATTAGAACACGATAAAAAAGGGAATGCTGTAGAGCAACGTTTAGAAAAAATTAATCTGTAATTATTAAATATCATGAAAAAATATTTTCTGTTGTTTCTATTTTTCACTTCTGTAGTTACTATTGCGCAAAATATTATTGTTTTAGATACAACTAATAAAGAATTTAAAACAAATTTAGATAAGTTATATGCAGACAGAAATTTAAAAACAATAAAAAATTTACAAAGTTTACCCGATAAAAAGATTAGAAAACAAGCTTTAGCTAGTTACGAAGATTTAAGTTTGGATTTTAAGCAAAAAATTAAAAAAGGAACTTTTATAAACGAAAGTTTTTATGCGACGTATTTACAAAACTTAATCGATAAAATTTCGGCTTCAAATCCAGCCTTTTCGGATGTTAATAATACAACTATTCTACTTTCATTTTCAGAATCTCCAAATGCCTACGCTATTGGAGACCACGTGGTGGTAATAGAAATTCCGTTGTTAAATAAGTTAGAAAATGAATACGAATTAGCTTTCATAATTTGTCACGAAATTTCACATAATTTATTAAAACATACCTATAATACTATTGTAAATAGAGCAAGTTTTGATAATTCTGCCGAAGTTAAAAACCAAACTAAAAGCATTAAAAAAACAAAGTTTGGTAAAGGTGCTTTAGCATCTAACTTTTTAAAAGAAATGGTTTATACTAATCGAAAAGATAAACGTAGAAACGAACATCAGGCGGATTCGTTAGGAACTATTTTATTTAAAAATACTTTTAAAAATAACGATGCTATTGTAGTTCAAACTTTAAAGAATTTAGAAAAATTAGATCAAGCTACCGATAGTTTATCTATTGCTGATTATACAACATTGTTTACAACAAAAAAGCAGCCATTTAAAAACGAATGGATTAATACTTCCGAATTAGATAAATATAAATATGACAAAACTTCTAAATTTTGGAATATTGATTCTTTACGTACGCATCCAGATGCAATAGTTCGTGCAAATTACATTCAAAATCATTTTAAAATCGATACACTTTCAAAACATAATAATGTTAACTCAGAAATATTTACGTCATTAAAATTTCAGGCTAAATATCATTATGTTTTAGGACTATATTCTATGGAGAATTATGGAAAATCTTTATACGAATCATTGCTAATTTTAAAAAACCAGCCAGAAAATACTTTTGTACGAGCAATGGTAAAATCTAATCTCGAAAAAATTATTGAAGCACAAAAAAAGTATGAATTAAATAAATATGTAGATAATCCTAATTTTAAAAATTACTCTAATAGTTACAATATTTTTTTATCTTTCATTCGGGAATTGCGTAAAAGTGAATTACAAGAAATATTAAATCATTATTCGACTTAAAATATAATATTAAAAGCTACCTTTCTACAAGGTGGCTTTTTTCTTATTAAAAAGTTAAATATTAAATTTATCTTATTGTTTTTCATTAATTTAATAGAACCAAACTAAAATTCTATTATTATGAAAAAAGTACTACTAGCTTTAATTTTTGTTACGTTTTATGGATGTGCAAGCAAAAAAAATATTCCTTTAGAAGAAATTAAGCCTAAAAAAGCCGAAGTGCATTTTATTATAGACGAACGTGTTTTAATGATGCGAAGTGCTTTTAACTATGCCTTTGATCAAGAAGTTGCAGATTCTGTATACAGAACCGTTACGAAGGATTATTATTATAATGTTAGAAAAAAATATAGACCTGTTAAAAATCATAATCTTGTAAAGTTTATTGAAGATGGAGATTATGCGGGCGCTGATTTACCAGGAATTGCCACTTGCTTTGAGCCGGAAACTTTTAAAGTAAAAAGTAATATTAATTACGAAATCTTAAATAAAAAATTTGGTAAGTATCCTCAAAAATTAGACACGCTTTCGGTTTTATTAAAAGATTACTACGAAAAATCAAAAGATATAAACTTAACAGATATAGATTTATCTAAATTAAATCAAGGGTTTGTAGAAGATAATTTGGATGAAAAGTTTAAAGAATTTTTTAATTTAAAATTAAAGCATCGCACTTTTGTCTATATAGATCCTTTAAATAATTATGTAGCTACGCCTATTAATTTTTTAAATACGAATCCTTATAATAACTTTATCTTAGTAGGATATAAAACGGGGGTTAATGAAGAGCAGGATATTTTTAATATTACGTATGATAAATATAGACCTTCTATAATTAACGGAATGATAAATTCTATAATAGATCCTTTATATGTTAAATACACCACTCCAGAGTTTGAACGTGATATATCAGATCCCAACGTAAATAAATCAAAGCACACAATCGAAAACTTATTAAATTACGCTGTAACACGTCTTTTTAATGAATATTATAATGTAGAAATACCAAAGTATCATTCAGAATTTTATTCGTATTTTCCATCGTTTCAAAAAGCTTATGATTTAATAAAAGATTATAATCCCAAAGAAAAGAGTAACTTTGAACAAGTTTATCAAAATGCTTTTAATGTTTTAAAAGCCGATCTATACGCAAATAAATTATGAAAAAACTACTACTAAGTTTATTATTTACACCTTTACTTTCCCAAGCGCAATTTAACTCAGGTATACATTGTGGCTACGATTTTACTACTTATTTAGTGGTAGATGTTAAAAATGAAGCAACTAAAGAACCGATTAGAGGTTTAAAAATATCTGTAGTTAACCACAATTTAAAAGAGGTTGTAAATACGGCTAATATTTACAGTTATATTAATGCTAATATGCCATTAGTTTTTACCGAAAATTATAAAATTGACGATAAAAGATGGTATTTTCCGTATGCAGAACAAACCTATTTACTTTCTTTATCAAATACTTTTAACGCCGAAGATTTTAAGTTAAAAATTGAAGATATTGACGCAGAAACAAACGGAGGTTTTTTCGAAATCCAGTATATAGATTTGTATAATTATAATATGTATGTTTTATGTTCGAGCGAAAACGAAAAAGCTGTTCAGTTTGGACGTAAAGTGCAAAACGCTCCTATCGAGGTTTATTTAAAAAAAAAATAATATAGAATCCTGAAACTTTTGTTTCGGGATTTTTTGTAAAAGCTAGAAATAATATTTTGCTGAAATCATGAACATTTAAGATATGAAATAAACAAACTCCCGATTAAGTAATCAATCGGGAGTTTGTTAAATATATACGTATGTTACTTTTTACGAGCAATTGCTTTTTCAGCCGCTGCAACAATATCTTTATCTGTTAATCCGTATTTTTCCATTAATTCATCTGGTGTAGCAGATTCACCAAAAGTATCTTTTACAGCAACAAATTCTTGCGGAACTGGATTGTTTGTAATTAAAGTGCGAGCAACGCTTTCTCCTAATCCACCAAACATATTGTGTTCTTCGGCAGTTACAATACAACCCGTTTTAGCAACCGATTTTAAAATAGCTTCTTCGTCTAACGGTTTAATGGTATGAATATTAATAACCTCTGCCGAGATTCCTTTAGCTTCTAACGCTTCAGCAGCTTCTAAGGCTTCCCAAACTAAATGTCCAGTTGCAACAATTGTTACATCTGTACCTTCGTTTAATAAAACCGCTTTACCAATTACAAACTCCCCATTTTCTGGTGTAAAGTTTGGAACCGATGGACGACCAAAACGTAAGTAAACCGGTCCGTGAAAATCTGCAATTGCTAATGTAGCTGCTTTGGTTTGGTTGTAATCACAAGTGTTAATTACAGTCATACCAGGTAACATTTTCATTAACCCAATATCTTCTAAAATTTGGTGTGTTGCACCGTCTTCACCTAAAGTTAAACCAGCGTGCGACGCACAAATTTTCACGTTTTTTTCTGAATACGCAACCGATTGACGAATTTGATCGTACACACGACCTGTCGAAAAGTTAGCAAACGTTCCTGTAAACGGAATTTTACCACCAATAGTTAAACCAGCCGCAATACCAATCATGTTAGCTTCTGCAATACCAATTTGGAAAAAACGTTCTGGGTGATTTTTTTTAAAATCATCCATTTTTAACGATCCAATTAAGTCGGCACAAAGTGCTACAACGTTTTCATTTTTTTGTCCAAGCTCGGTTAAACCAGCACCAAAACCAGAACGTGTATCTTTATTTCCTGTATTTGTATATTTTTTCATGGTAATTTGTAAATAAAAATTAAACGGCTATTAATAATCCCCTAAAGTTGCTGGGTTTTGTGCTAAAGCAGCTTCTAATTGCGCATCGCTAGGCGCTTTTCCGTGCCAAGCGTGTGTGTGCATCATAAAATCTACTCCGTTACCCATTTCTGTATAAAGTAAAACACAAACAGGTTTACCTTTACCTAAACGAGATTTAGCATCTGCCATTCCGCTTAAAATAGCTTCAATATTATTACCTTCTTTAATTTCTAAAACATCCCAACCAAAAGCTTCAAACTTCGCTTTTAATGAGCCCATGTTTAAAACCTCGTCTGTAGTTCCGTCAATTTGTTTACCGTTTAAGTCAATAGTTGCAATGTAGTTATCAACTTTTTTAGCTGATGCATACATAGCCGCTTCCCAAATTTGCCCTTCTTGCAACTCTCCATCACCATGTAACGAGTACACAATTTTAGAATCGTTGTTTAATTTTTTAGCTTGAGCCGCACCAATAGCAACAGACATTCCTTGTCCTAAAGATCCAGACGCCATACGAATACCTGGTAAACCATCGTGTGTAGTTGGGTGACCTTGTAAACGTGTATTTAATTTTCTAAAAGTAGCTAACTCTGCCACCGGGAAATATCCAGAACGAGCCAAAACACTATAAATTACTGGCGAAATGTGTCCGTTAGATAAAAAGAATAAATCTTCATTAATTCCGTCCATATCAAAACCTTCCTTACGGTCCATAATGTCTTGATAAAGCGCTACTAAAAATTCAGCACAGCCTAATGAACCACCTGGGTGACCCGAATTTACTGCGTGAACCATGCGAAGAATATCTCTTCTAACTTGTGTTGTTAAATCGTTTAGTTGTTGAATGCTAGGTTTCATAAAATTGGAATAGTTATACGTAAGCAAATATAGTTTAAAATATGCACTTATTGCAACCCCAAAACAATATAAATAAGTAAATAATGCGCAATAAGGCTGTTAAAAAAGGGGGATTGCCTTTGTTTTTTATATTTTGGCGTGCCCCGCTTTTTAGTGAGCGGGTCGGGCTTTTGCACTCGCAATTTTTTCACGTTGTTACAAAATGTGCTCAAACAATGCGCCAATCCCTCACGCGCTGCGCAAAATTTTAACGCAAATTACTTTTTTTGTTATCAATAATATTAAAAGCGCTCCTTATCAAAAATAAGAAGCGCTTTTTTTACATTAACGTATTAAAAATTTTAGTAATTTCTTTTTTAGAATAATCTAGTAATTCAAAATGCGAATCCGATTTTAAAATGATAAATTTTCTAGATGGCGTTATTAAAATGGAATTTCCACACATTGCTTTTTTAGTAAAAAGTAAATTATGAATCGTTTTATCTGTATCTATTTTAACCTGATCATTCCATTTAATAATTTTATTGGTTCTAGACTTTCCTTCACTTATTTGATAAACACTTATATTTTTACGTTTCGTTTCATTTTCCAAAATTCTTTTATTACCATTGGCAATTATTGTTTTAATATAATTATCATCTTGTTTATCTAACCTATTCCAACAAGATTCTTTTTCGTAATCGTACTTAATTATAATAGTATCGTTACTTGTTTTGTTGTCTAAATTAGCTAACGCTTTTAAAACCAATGTGTAATTTTCTTCTGTTAAAGTTCCTACACTTATTTTTTGTAATGGTTTGTTGTTCCATTTACTAACAGGAATGTTTTGTACAAACATAGCAGTAATTAAAATAGGAAAAAGACTAAATAGTTTCATTAATTTATATTTTTAAAGTTTTTATTACAATTAAGATGTTAGTATAGGGAAAAATATTTTATTCTTCTTTAATAATTGTGGCACCAATAATTCGTTCAAGTTTTGGATATTTACTACGTAACAATTTAATATCGTTAAAGGCCGCCTCATCGCTCATGGTTTGCTCACCATAGTCGCCATATAAATTTTCGACCACGTTCCAACCTGCAATTACTTTTCCAAACGACGGAAAACCAGTTACTCCCTCAAAAGAAACAGTATCTAATCGATTGTTGTTGTTTAGGTTTATAAATAAATCGATATCGCGCGAGTTTTTGCCTAAACGGGCAAAGCTTAAAAAGCCCTTGTTATTACCAGCAATTACAGGTTCGTCTAAAACTTTTACGGTTTTCCAAGGGTTTGCAATCAAGGTATCGGTATTACTAAATTGAGCTACAAAACCTGGAACCACACGATAAAACGTTCCGTTAACAAAAAAATCGTGTTTCACTAATTGGTAAAATCTGTCGGCCGCGTTTGGCGATAACTTGCGTTCAACCTCAATATCAATATTTCCTTTGGTAGTTTGTAATCGCGCTACGTATAAATTTGGTGCTTGTTTGGTTGCCCAAGCTTTATCAAACTTTTTGTGGTTACAACTTATTAAGGAAGTAAGAGTGATTAAGATTAAAAAGATATTTTTCATACATTTTTTTATTTTCTTAAAATTTTATCGAGTGATTTTCCTTTTGCAAGCTCGTCGACTAATTTGTCTAAATATCGTATTTTTTGCATTAACGGATCTTCAATTTCCTCGACTCTGTATCCACAAATTACACCTTTAATTAAGTGTACATTTGGGCTGAGTTGCGGTGCATTATTAAAAAAATCCTCGAAATTAGTTTTATTTTCAATTATTTCTTGTAACTGTGTTTCATTATAACCTGTTAACCAAAAAATAACGTGATGAAGTTCTATTATACTTCGGCCTTTTTTTTCAACTTTAGTTACGTAGTGCGGATACACACTAGCAAAACTCATCTTAAAAACTTTTTCGTTTTTCATAATTAATGTTTATCTACTCATTAGATATTAAGCAGATTAAAAGAATCTTTTTAAATGACTTTTTAATTGGTCTTTTTTACGTGCTTAAGTACTAATAAATTTAATGGATTTATTCCTAAGTCGGTTACATTTTTTCCTGTAAAACGAACAACTTTATCGTAAAAAAGCGGAATAATTGGTGCATCTTGTATCATGATTTCGTCCATTTTTTGATATAAAATATGACGTTTTTCAGTATCCGTTTCTAAAAATGCCGCTTGATATAAAGCGTTGTATGCTGAATTTGAGTAGTGCGTGTAATTTGGTCCGTTTGGAGCAAAGTTTTTATCCGAAAAAAGAGATAAGTAGTTTTCAGAATCAGGATAATCTGCTATCCAACTGGCACGAAAAAATGAAACCTTTCCTGTTGCAATTGCTTGGCGTAAAGTTGATGGTGGTGTAACATCTACTTTGCAATCAATTCCTATTTTTTGCCATTCGCGTTGTAAATATTCTGCAATATCAACATACGAGGCATTGGTGGCTAAGTTTACAATTACAGGTTTGTTTCCGTTTTCTTTTTTATAATCTAAAACTAACTTTTTTGCTTTTTCAGTATCAAAATCATATCCTATATTATCCTTAAAACCAGGTAACCCAACCGGAATTACTCCGCTTGTAGCAGCAGTTCCGATGCCATTTCTTAAATAAGTAATTAGTTTTTTACGATCAAAACCAAGATTCAGAGCTTGTCGTATACGTTTGTCTTTTACAACATTATCATCACCATCCATTCTAAAGCCCAAATATTCTGTATTTAAATAAGGCCCTGTAATCATGTTAATTTTATCTTGATATTTACTTTGTAATTCGCCTTTTTGAGTTAAAATATCATCTTTATACGAGGGATCCAATCCTGATATAAAATCGAGTTTGCCTTGTATAAATTGTAAAAATCCAGCTTGTTTATCGGGTAAAAAGCTAATTGCGACAGCTTCTAAATGTGGTAATTGTTCGCCTGCATTGTTTTTTTCGTGATACATTGGGTTTTTACGTAAAACTAGCTTTACGTTTTCTTCCCAAATTTTAAATTTAAAAGGACCTGTGCCAATAGGGTTGGTTCTAAAATCAATATTTGGATTTTCTATAATTTCTTTAGGTACTACGCTAGCATATTTCATACTTAATAGTCCTAAAAAAGCAGGAAAAGGTTTTTGCAATTTAATTTGCATCACACTATCGTTAACCGTTTCAATGTTAGTCACATTTTGTAAAATCCAACCACCCGGTGAGGCAACATTAGGATCTAATAATCTATTTAAACTATATGTTACGTCACTAGCTTTTACTTTTCGGGTACTATCTGTCCCAAAACCAATGTGTTTATGAAAGTAAATATCATCTCTAATAATAAAACGATAGGTTAACGCATCAGCAGATATGGACCAATTTTTAGCCAAATCGGGTTTAATTTCTAAGCTATCGTTTAATTGCACTAAACCATTGAATATTTGGTTAACGGCCCATATATTAGCCTGATTTTTAGAAAAAGCAGGATCTAACGAACTGATATTAGCACTTTCATTATATCTAAAAATTAAGTGGTTTGCTGTTGTGGTTTTGTCTGTTTTACAACCAACAAAACTTAAGCTTAAAGTTGTTATAACAAGAATTATTTTTATCATCTTAAAATATATAGTTAGGCAAATCTAGTTTTTTTGAATGATAATTGAATAAAAATGGTTAGTTAATGTTATAATTTGCTTTAAACAGAATTACTTAACCCAAGGCGTAAAATATTTTGTGGATAAATGGATTCTTTATTCTATAAAAAAACTTCAAAATATTTATTTTGAAGTTTTTTAAGGGAAATGTTAATGAATCATTTATTAATAAGGAGAAAAAATAATTGTTAACTAAATTAATTTTTTATTATAAATAAAATTGCATTGTTATATTGTAAATAACGCATACTTTAAAATTAAAGTATAGACTTAAGGTTAAAATTTATTCTAAATAAATATCATTTAACATTTTTATTATTTAGTAATAATTTTTTGAAACAGTTATTGATTTATGAATTTTAAATGATTATGTTCGTTTGTATTTTTCAGAAATCAATTTAACGGTTTGCTCCATTAAAGACGTTAAAACATCTATATTTATGTCACTCAATTTTTTTACATAAATACAAGCTTTACCCATTGTATATTTTCCAAGTTTACTTATCAAATCTTCTTGCTGTTCATCACCAAAATTCACGTACAATGAAATAGCAGCTTTTCGTGGCGAGAAACCAAGTAGGGGAGCTTCTCCTTCGTGACCAGATGCGTATTTGTAATGGTATTTACCAAATCCAATAATACTTGGTCCAAACATTGTCGCTTTTTCTTGACTAACATGTTCCATAAGTTTTATAAGTTCATAGCTATCTTGTCGTTTTTGTTCAGATTCCACTTTTTCAATAAAAGCACTAACATCTTCACTAGTAAATTCTGTTTTATTTTTAGCCATTGGTTTAAGGAGTTAAAATTTGGTAAGCGAAATAATATCTGTAGTAAAACGAGTTAACTTATCTTCACCCTTTAAAAAGTCAAGTTTAGCAATAAAACTAAATTGATTTATCGTAGCCCCGCATTTTTCAATTAATTTGGCACAAGCTTCGGCAGTGCCACCAGTTGCTAAAATATCATCATGAATCATTACGCGTGCTCCTTTTGGGATGTAATTGGGGTTTAACTCAATCGTTGCCGATCCGTATTCCAAATCGTACGAAATCCCAACTGTTGGCGGTGGTAATTTTCCTGCCTTTCTAATTAAAACAAACGGTACGTTTAATTCATGAGCTATTTGAACTCCGTATAAAAAGCCTCTGCTCTCAATTCCGCATACCAAATCTACTTTTCCTTGAGCTTGTTTTGCAAACTCCGAAACAATTTCTCTCGATAAATCGGCATCTAAAAATAAAGGTGTAATATCTTTATATTGAATTCCTTCAGAAGGAAAGTTAGGAACATTCACTATCGTTTGGTCTATTTTATTTTTTAATGAAGTCATATTTTTTAAATCATTTTTTATCTTTTAAATTTACTAAAAAAATCAACAAAAATAGATTCGTAAAATTTGTTAAACGAAAATCCTTTTTTTTTCGTTTTAATATTAAAAGAGAGAAAAATATGAAAGTAGTTGCTTTTGGAGGAAGTACGTCCTCAACATCAATTAACAAAGAATTGGCAGCTTTGGCTTTAAGTTATTTTAAAGATTCACAAACCGAATTAATTGACTTAAATACGTATACAGCGCCAATTTTTTCAGTAGATTTAGAGAAACAAGGCTATCCAGACAGTATCAAAAAATTTATTGATAAATTAGCTCAAGCGGATGTGGTTATTTGTTCTAGTTCTGAGCACAATCGTGATTTAACCGCAGCGTTTAAAAACATTTTAGACTGGAGTTCGCGTATCGAATTAAAATTTTTAAAAGACAAACCCGTTTTACTTTTGTCTACTTCGCCAGGCGGTTATGGGGGTAAAAATGCGTTAGATAAATCCAAAATGATTTTAGAATCCTTTGGAGCAAAAATTCCGCAAACTTTCTCTTTGCCAAAATATTTTGATAATTTTGATCCCGCAATTGGTATTTCAGATTCAGAACTTAAAAATCAATTTGAGCAAACATTACAAGATTTTAAAGCAACTTTATAAAAAAAAAGTCTAAGAAAATGGACTGCACCCAAAAGTTTGGACAGATTAAAAAATTAATTATTATAAAAATGAGTTCGATATTCTATCGGAC
>CANRKI010000074.1 GCA_947631175.1 uncultured Flavobacterium sp. | reverse complement strand
ACTCATTTTTATAATTATTAATTTTTAATCTGTCCAAACTTTTGGGTGCAGTCCAATCCTAAAGGGCTTTTTTTTTGACAATATTTTAACAATTTGTAAGTTATTATATCTACAACTTTAAATACTCTTTTTATGAATAAATCCTTACTTTTTATTTTTGTATTTGCTTTGGCAATGCTTGGTAATACGTACTTTTTTTACACCAAAGCTTGTACAAGAGTAGTTTATAAAGGCCCTAATAATTATACAATTACAGCCAGATCCATGGATTGGAAAACTGAAATCGATCCCAATATCTGGATTTTTCCTCGAGGAATGTCACGAAGTGGGGAAGTAGGGAAAAATTCGATTCAATGGAAATCTAAATATGGGAGTGTAATTACTACTGCTTGGGACATTTCGACAACTGATGGTTTAAATGAAAAAGGGCTTGCTGCTAATATTTTATGGTTGGCCGAATCTAAATATCCTGACTTTAAATTAAACGGTAAAGTAAAAGGTTTAACTATTGCAGCTTGGGCGCAATATGTTTTAGATAATTTTGCAACAGTTTCTGAGGCAGTAGCCGATTTTAAAAAGAAAAAATTTGTTGTTGTATCAAGTAATTTACCAAATTCAGAACGGTTTGCAACCTTGCATTTATCTATTTCTGATCGAACAGGTGATAATGCGATTTTTGAATATTTAAACGGAAATCTTGTAATTCATCACAGTAAAAAATATAATGTAATGACCAATTCACCAACCTTTGAGGAGCAATTGGCAATAATGAAATATTGGAATGGAATTCCGGGAACAATAGCCTTACCTGGTACCAATAAAGCAGTTGATCGATTTGTTCGCGCTAGTTATTATGTAGATGCTATTCCGAATACTTTAGACGAACGTATTGCGGTGGCTTCTATGTTTAGTGTGATTAGAAATTGTTCGGTTCCGTACGGAATTTCATCAGATACAGAACCAAACATCTCATCCACGCGTTGGCGCACCGTATCGGATCATGAAAATTTGAAATATTATTTTGAATCTGTTTTAACACCAAATACATTTTGGATTGATTTAAAATCGATTGATTTTAGTACTAATCAAAAAACAAAAAAACTAGCGTTAGATACTAATAAAACCTATTGTGGTGAAGCTAATTTAAGTTTTGAAGAAGCTCTTCCGTTTAAATTTTTAGGATTATAAAAAAAGGACTGCTAAATTTTTAGCAGTCCTTTTTTATTAATATCCTTGTAAATTAATACTCTCCGTTGTCTGTAGTGCAATACGTAGTTTCGATTTTTTTTGAATGATTTTAAAATGATGTTCATCTTCTGGTACAATTAAACTAATTGCTTTACCCGGAAAATTGGCTCTTCCGGTACGACCAATTCTGTGAACGTAATCTTGCGGAGATCGAGGAAGTTCATAATTAATTACAACCGGAAGCTGTTCAATATGGATTCCTCTCGAAATTAGATCCGTTGCCACTAAAACATCTACAAATTTATCTTTAAAATCTTGCAGTGCACTATTTCGTCCGCCTTGTGATTTTTTACCATGTATTGCTGCAGCGCTAATTCCGTTTTTATTTAATTTTTCGACTAAATTATCAGCAGTTCTTGATGAAGAAACAAAAACTAAAACTTGTTTTAATTGCTGGCTTTTAATTAAATAACGTAAAAAAGGTCCCTTTTTTTCTGTAGAAATTTGATAAGCAATTTGTTCAATTAAAACATCATCAGCAGCAGTTGCTTCTGATTTTATTTCAACAACTAAGGGAGTTAATCCCAACTTGTTTTTTAATTCTTCAATTTTATCAGATAAAGTAGCCGAGAATAATATAGTTTGGCGTTTTTGTGGTAAAAGTGCAATGATCTTCGACATTTCTTCTTCAAATCCCATCTGAAACATTTTATCTGCTTCATCTACTCCAAAAACAGAAACTTCTTGTAAGCTTAAAGCTTTATGGTCTAATAAATCCAATAATCGTCCTGGAGTTGCGATTAAAACTTCAACCCCAAGCATTCCTTTCATTTGTGGATTAATCGAAATACCACCATAAACAGCCATTGTTTTTATTTTTCGATCTAAGTTTAAATTAAATTCTGTAAAAACATTTTGAATTTGGATGGCTAATTCTCGAGTTGGAACTAAAATTAAAACTTGAATATTTCGGCTTTTAACAACCGTGCTTTTTTGCAAGTGTTCTAAAATAGGTAAAACAAAGCTAGCTGTTTTTCCAGATCCTGTTCGTGCAATTCCCATCACATCTTTTTTATTTAAAATAGCTGGAATTACTTCTTCCTGAATAGGAAATGGGGTTTTATAGCCTAATGCGCTTATGTTTTGCGTTAAGTTTGCAGATAAGCCTAAATCGTTAAATGACTTCATGTAAATTGTTGTAAAATAAACCACAAAAGTAATGAATTTTAATAGAAGTATTTTTTAATATAACAAACAGTTTTAATTATTGAAACAGATTGAGTTATATTTTTTTATCAACCAATTAAAAAATAGAAAAAAAATATACTTTATGACTAATAGTTTTCGTTGTACAAATTAATCTGTTTTTATAATTTACAGTAACTTTACAACTATTAATATAATCACTACACAACAATGGATTTCGATAAAATATTTGAAAACAACAAAAATTGGATTAATAAACAATTAGAAGGAAACAAAGAGTACTTTGGTGAATTAGCCTCAGGACAATCACCAGAGGTACTTTATATTGGCTGTTCTGACTCTCGAGTAACAGCAGAAGAGTTGATGGGGGCAAAGCCAGGTGAAGTTTTTGTTCATCGTAACATTGCTAACATGATTCCTAATACGGATTTAAATTATCAATCTGTAATTAACTATGCTGTTAAGTATTTAAAAGTTAGGCATATTGTGGTTTGCGGACATTACGAGTGTGGAGGTATTAAATCGGCTATGCAACAATCGGATTTGGGGATATTAAATCCTTGGTTACGTAATATTAGAGATGTATATCGTTTACATAAAGATGAATTACAAAATATAGACGACGAGAAAAAGCGTTACGAAAAATTAGTAGAGCTTAATGTTTACGAACAATGTATTAATGTAATGAAAACTGCCGAAGTACAACAAGCTTATGCAGAACGTGGTTTAAAAGTACATGGTTGGATTTTTGATATTCACACCGGAAATATCATTGATTTAAAAATTGATATTGAACAACGTATGAGCGACATACAAAGTATTTATAAATTAGTGTAACAAATTACTAATTTAAGATACTAATACCATAAAATTATAATTTATGGCAACACCTATTATTCAGATTAATGATATTAAACGAGATTTTGCTTTAGGAAGCGAAACGGTTTATGTACTTAAAGGTATTGATTTAACTATCAATAAAGGTGAATATGTGGCGTTAATGGGACCTTCTGGTTCAGGAAAGTCAACTTTAATGAACATTTTAGGTTGTTTAGATACGCCAACTTCGGGTTCGTATGTTTTAAACGGAAAGGATGTTTCGACCATGAAAGATGATGAATTGGCTGAAATTAGAAATAAAGAGATTGGATTTGTTTTTCAAACTTTTAATTTATTACCACGTACTACAGCTTTAGATAATGTTGCTTTACCTATGGTTTATGCTGGTAAAAATAAAACAGAACGCCACGCACGTGCAACCGAAGTTTTAACTCAAGTTGGATTAGAGACACGAATGGATCATGAACCCAATCAACTTTCGGGAGGACAACGACAACGTGTGGCTGTAGCTCGAGCTTTGGTAAATCATCCATCTATAATTTTAGCAGATGAACCAACCGGAAATTTAGATACGAAAACATCTATCGAAATTATGGGACTTTTTGATGAAATTCACGCAAAAGGAAATACTGTAATTTTGGTAACACACGAAGAAGATATTGCCGAACACGCACACAGAATTATTAGATTACGTGATGGTGTTATTGAAAGTGATATTAAAAATGTAAAAAATAAATAATAAAAAAGGGACAAACGATACTGTTTGTCCCTTTTTCTATTTGTTTTATTTTTTTACTTTGATGCTACATCCAATTGCAACGGTTGTTGGTACAGAAACTTCTTTGCCAGCAAGTAATTCATCAATAGCTTGTTCTACATAACGTTCGCTTACATCGTTTGCGTTTTCGTAGTTATTATCGATGGTTCCAATATATTTTACAATATTTTTATCTTCTTGTTTTTGTAAAATATAAACGTGTGGCGTTTTAGTTGCTCCATATTGTGGATATATTTTTTGACCTTCGTCAAATAAATACGGAAAAGTAAATCCTTTTTCTTTTGCACGAGTTTGCATCGCTTCAAAACTATCTTCAGGTTGTACTGTTGGATCGTTCGGATTAATTGCAATGACTGGATATCCTAAAGCAGCATATTTTTTATCTAAAGCTAAAATACGATCTTCGTAAGCCTTTGCGTATGGGCAGTGGTTGCAAGTGAATATTACAATAAAACCTTTTGCATCAGTATAATCGCTTAAGGAAACAAGTTTGTTATCCACACTTTTTAAACTAAAATCAGTAGCAACATCTCCAATTTTATATCCGGTTTCAGTAATAACTTCTGTTTTTTCTACGCTTGTAGTATCAATTTTTTGTTCGGTTTGTTCTGCTTTTTTATCATTACAAGCGATAAAAAACAAACTACTTAAAATAAGAAAGGCAATTTTTTTCATGAATTATAAATGTTTATTAATAATATTTTCAAGTTCAATACTGTTTAGTTGTTTGCCATAAAAGGCAAGTTTTTGTCCATTTTTGTATAAAATAGTTGTAGGAATGGCTCCGTCCCAATTCTTATCAAAGGCAGGAATCCACTCATTCATTCGTTTATTATCATCCAACAAATACATATCAGTGATAATATCATTTTTAAGCATAAAAGGTTTTACTTTTTTATCTAGATCAGCAGCTTTATCCAAACTAACTAAAATCATTTTAAACTTAGGATTGTCTTTGTAGATATTGTTAACCTGCATAAAGTCTGGTATTTCTTTTACACAAGGCACACACCATGTGGCCCAAAAATTAACAACATAAAGCGTATTGTCTTGTTTGGTAAGTATTTGTTGTAACTCTTCGTGTTGTAGAGTTTTTATGATTTGATTTTCGGGTGCTTTTTTGGAACACGAAAACAAAGTGAAACCTAGCAACAATAAGATTAAGTTTTTCATGGCAATAAATTTTTTTATAAGATACAAAACAAAGGTTTAGTTTTTTATTAATTTGATAGTTTTATTTTTCAAAGCTTGACTTATTTGTAAAATATAAATTCCGTTACTTAAGTTCGAAAGATTTATAGCAATATTATTTTCAGAACACGAGGGACTTGTTTGTATCTTTTTTCCATCAATTGTAAATAGCGCAACTTTTGTGTCAGTTTGTTGTGTTTGAATGTAAACTACCGAGTTTGTTGGATTTGGATATATCTTAACATCAACATCTTGAATGCTTGGGTTAGATAACGTAGTTATAATTATTTCTTTTGATTTTGTGTACTGATTATTACACGAATTAGTAGTTAAGGTTACGGTATAATTTCCGTTTTGTTGGTAAGTATGTCTTGGATTTGCAAGGGTAGATGTATTTCCGTCTCCAAAATCCCAAACATATTCGGTAGCATTCGGAGTTAGATTACTAAAATTAAAGGTTGCATTACCTAGATTGTTATATTCAAAATTTGTTGCGTTATCATGTACACCAACAAACCAATTTTCTAGATGATCAAAAACTACATTTTTTACAATGTTTTTTAAGATTGACGTTTGCTGTTCTGGTAAGCCAGCATTATATGTAATAGATGTAGGATCTTGTTGGTAAATAATTGCAAAAAAAGTGTAAGCAGCAGCCAAAGAACCTAATAAGGAAGGATGTGAGTTGTCGCTGGTGTAAAGTTCTAATTCGGGATGTTGCGTTCTAATTTCTCTCCAAACTTTTCCTACGGGAGAGATTAAGGATTGGTTGCTTTGTGCCATTTGCATATATCTGTTATACAAAGCATTATCCATTCCTTCGTATGTGCAAACATAAGTTAAACCGTTGTTGCAATTGTTTTGGTCGCCAAATTTATGCCCCCAAGTCATGTAAAATAGCGGCATTGTACAAGGATTTGCGTTTTTAATAGCCAAAGCTAAACTTGCCGCTGGAGCAAATACTTGATTTTGAACTTGCGATATTGGAAAACTTGGTAATTGACTTTGCTCTTGTAAAACTACATAATCCCAATCTCCTTGATTTATTTTGTTTAAAACAGTTTGATTGTTTGCATGTTGTTGCAAAGTACTTCCGCCTGGAGTATGACTTTCAAAATAAAAAGTGTTTTGAGTGCTTTGCGCCACACTTTTAATAAGATTTGGTAAATTATTTGTGCCCGTATAACTGTTTCCTACAAAATATACTTTTTTATGAGTTTGCGAAAAACCGTGCATAGCACAGATTATTAGGAATGTGAGAAGTAGTTTTTTTATCATTTTTTGGTTTGTTTGTGTAAATATAACAAATAGTAAAAATTGATAAAATAAAAAATATGATTATACCTTAGCTTTTTAGCCCTGGGTGAAGCGATATCCTTTTGTAGCGATGCGGAAAAAGATTAAGCGAAACACAGGAACATGGATTTATTTTATGTACTAGGTTTCGCTTTAAATTATAAAATTAAATCTGCAAAAATAGCTTGTGTTGCTTGTTGTAAATGTTTGGGTTGTAAAACAATTTGTACACCGCGTTTGCCAGCACTAATTGTTATTTCAGGTTCTATTGTTGCTATTTCCTCGATGTATGTTGGGAATTTTTTTTTCATTCCAATAGGCGAGCAACCTCCTCTTATGTATCCGGTAACGTTTAAAAGTTCATTTAAAGGAAGCATTTCGCAGCTTTTGTTTCCCGATACTTTTGCGATTTTTTTTAAATCTAACTGTGAATCTCCAGGTAAAAGAACCACCAGATATGGATCGTTAGAGCCTTTTAAAACCAAGGTTTTGTATATTATTTGAGCAGAAATTCCGAGGCTTTTTGCAACGTGTTCCGCGCTTAAATCGGCATCATTTATTTGATATTCTTTAAGTTCAAAAGGAATTTTCAGACTTTCTAAAATACGTGCCGCATTGGTTTTAACTTGCATTATTTTATTTTTTTTATTTCTGAATTTAATAAATGAATAACATCTAAACTACCAGTTAATGTGGTGTTTGTGCTGTTGTATTGTTCGATCTGTTTTACGAAATTTTTCAATAAGGCTTTGGCATTTTTTTGCTTTTTAGCCAAAATAATTGCGTTAGAATAATGGTCTATTGCTTGCGAATAATTGTTTTGAATTAAATAGATAAGTCCTGTTTTATGGTAAACATCGGCGTTATTGTTTAAATGAATTACTTTTGAAAAAAGTTCTAGAGCCTTGTCGTAATCATGTTCAGCAAAGGCTTTTTGTGCTAGATTGGCAAACAAATTTGCTTTGTTTTCGTTGTCTGTAGGTTCCACTTTTTTAAATTCTTCAATAATTGCAACAACCTCTACAGTTACGGACAATCCTTCGGTTAAACTCGGATTTTTAAATCCCAAATAATAGGTTCCAGTTTTTGGATTGGTAATTGTAATGGTTCCGTTGGTATAGTTTTCGCGTGTGCCGCTTGCTATAAAATTGTACGTATTTCTCCATTTATCTCCTTTGTCAATAAACGCTTTAGCATTGTTTTTATCTAATAAAAAAATATCACAAACACTTACTCCTGATGGTGAAAATAATGTTGTAGTAGCCATTGCAGTTATACCTGTTGGATCGTATAATTTAGTGACTTGCGCTAACAAGTTTAAGGCTGGCGGGCTACTCATATCTTTGGTTGTCGTGAAAGAATAATACCATTCTACCGTATTTTTTGGAAGGTTAATTTCCAGATTTGTACGATTTTTTCCGCCAAAGGTTGCGTTGGTTTGGCTATTTAAAAAGAAAGTTTGAGGCGCTAAAATTGGAATAACTTTACGTTCAGTAACTGTATTTTGGGCGTTAGAATGGATGGAATTTACTACCAAAAGGATTAACAAAATGATATTTTTCACTGTCTAATTTTTGTTGCTAATGTACTTATTTATCGTGTTTATGACAACGGCCATTCACATTTTTAGTTTTGTTTTTACAACGGTTTCCAGCTTGTGTTCGACTGGTGCATTGTGTGGCTTCACTTTTGGCTCCTAAAAGTTCGTCCGATTGAATATTTTTGTTCGAAGAACTCGAAATAAATCCATTTATTGATGTAATATTTTGTTTGTTAGGTTTGCAAATAGCACAAGGTGTTAAATTATCTTCTTCGGCTTGTTCAATGCTAATTTCACTAGATACGTTTTTTATACTTCTACAGTTTGCTGTATGATATTTTGTACCCGTTGGTGTTTTATATACGTTTTGTGCAAAATTTATAAAACTTATATAAAGGAATATTATAGATAAAAGTGCTTTTGTTTGCATTTTATGATTGTATTTTTGTTAAAATTAACTTTGATATTTAGCAAAAATAAGGTTTTATTTTGTTGATTGTGTATAATGTTTTACAAATTTGATTTCATATGACTTGAAAATGAAAAGTTTAATCGTCCGTTTTCTATAAATATTAAGTGTATTTTTGTATCAAATTTTTAAAAATGTCTGTTGCTGAATTATTACAAAAAAGAAAAGCTGAATTAGCCGAAAAAAATCTACAAGAAGGAAAATTATTTTTGGAAAATAATGCTAAAAATGAAGGGGTAGTTTGCCTACCTTCGGGATTACAATATAAAATATTAGTGGATGGAAATGGTGCTAAACCTGAAATAACCGATACGGTTGTATGCCATTACCATGGACAAAATTTAAAAGGGGAGGTTTTTGATAGTTCTGTTGATCGTGGAAAACCAAGTCAATTTAGCATTCAAAAATTAATTCAAGGCTACCAAATAGCTTTGCCTTTAATGCCAGTAGGAAGTAAATGGATATTATATGTTCCTTCGGAATTAGCTTACAAGGACGAGCATAAATCTAAAGAGATTGGTGCAAATAGCACTTTAATTTTTGAAGTAGAATTATTAGAAATTATGAAATAAAAAAAATCTCCTAAAAATTTAGGAGATTTTTTTATTAAATTAAACAGCTACGTTATGCTCACGTAAAGCATCGTTTAATGAAGTCTTTTTATCTGTAGATTCCTTACGAGTTCCAATAATTAATGCACATGGCACTTGAAATTCTCCTGCTGGAAATTTTTTAGTGTATGAACCAGGAATAACCACTGAACGTTCTGGTACGTAACCTTTCATTTCAATTGGAGTTTCTCCTGTAACATCAATAATTTTAGTCGAAGCAGTTAAAACAACGTTAGCGCCTAAAACAGCTTCTTTACCAACTCTAACTCCTTCAACAACAATAGAACGAGATCCTAAAAAGGCGTTATCTTCAATAATAACTGGAGCCGCTTGTAAAGGTTCTAAAACCCCTCCAATACCAACACCACCAGAAAGGTGAACATTTTTACCAATTTGTGCACATGAACCTACTGTAGCCCATGTATCAACCATAGTCCCTTCATCTACATAAGCACCAATATTAACATATGAAGGCATTAAAATAACTCCAGCCGAAATATAAGCACCATGACGAGCAACAGCATTTGGAACCACACGTACCCCTTTTTCAGCATAGTTTCTTTTTAAAGGCATTTTATCGTGGTACTCAAAAATCCCCGCTTCTAAAGTTTCCATTTTTTGAATAGGGAAGTACATCACAACCGCTTTTTTAACCCATTCGTTAATTTGCCAACCTCCTTCAATAGGTTCAGCAGTTCTTAACTTTCCGTTATCAATTAAATCAATAACTTTTCTAATTGTATTTTGAGTTGCTTCTTCTTGTAGTAAAGCTCTATTTTCCCAAGCTTGTTCAATGATGGTTTGTAACTGAGTCATCTTAAAATATTATTCTTTTATGCAAATATACTTTTTTTTATCAAATACTTGCACCTAATTAACCATTGCTAACGTTAAAGTAAAGCAGATAAATAGTAAGATACTCTATTTTGTGATTTTTACTTTTTTTAATGTTTTACTGAATAAATCACATCCTTATTTCATCATATAAACGAGCTTAACATTTATAGTAATGTTCAAAAATGTAAATTCAATTGCAATAAATATACATTTTGTGCGTATAAATTATAGTTTATCTCTTTTTTTATATGCGATTTTTTTAAAATCACGGTGTTTTTTTGAAATTATTAAATTAAAAGTAAATAGTTTAAAATGTTGGTGTTTATGTATTTATTTCTAGCTATTTTTTTAGATATTTGTAGTACAATTTCACTACTATTTTTTTAGGATGATTTTATATAAAATTATTGTCCTATTTAAATAAAATTCAAGAAATTTGTAAAATATAGTGTATGGATAGAATTCTTGCCATTGATTATGGTATAAAACGTACAGGATTAGCTATAACAGATCAATTACAAATAATCGCTTCTGGCTTAGCAACTGTTGAAACTGCTAAGCTGTTTAGCTATTTACATCAACTTTTTTTAACCGAAAATATTAAAACTGTTGTAGTAGGAGAGCCAAAACAATTAAATGGCGAAGCCTCTGAAAGTGCTCCGCTAATCGAAGCCTTTCTTGTAAAATTTACAACAACTTATCCTAAAGTTCAAATCGTTCGAATGGATGAGCGCTTTACTTCTAAATTAGCTTTTAAAATAATGATTGATAGTGGTTTAGGAAAGAAAAAACGTCAGAACAAAGCTTTGATTGATGAAATTGCAGCCACTATTATGTTACAAGATTATTTGGCAAGTAAATAAAAATTAAGATTTTTAATAACATAAACATAGTTGCTCATAACGAGCATATAAAATAATAAAATGGCAACCACAACAAATAACAACGAAGTAGATATAGTACTAGTAGGAGCAGGTATTATGAGTGCTACTTTAGGATTACTTCTTAAAGAACTTCAGCCGGAGTTAAAAATTGAAATTTACGAAAGATTAAATACAGCAGCTATTGAAAGTTCTGACGCATGGAACAATGCAGGAACAGGACACGCAGCTTATTGCGAATTAAACTACACACCTCAAAAACAAGACGGTAGCGTAGATATCGTTAAAGCAATCAGTATCTGTGAATCTTTTGATAATTCAAGACAATTTTGGTCTTATTTAGTTGAAAAAGGTATTTTAAAAAATCCTAAAAATTTTATCAATACAGTACCTCACATGAGTTTTGTTTGGGGAGATAAAAACGTTGATTTTCTAGAAAAAAGATACGAAGCTTTACAAACGTCTCACTTCTTTAAAGCCATGGAATTCTCTAAGGACGCTGCTCAAATTAAAAAGTGGGCTCCTCTTGTTATTGATGGTCGTAAAGAAGGTGAAGCTATCGCTGCAACCCACATGAATTTAGGTACCGATGTGAATTTTGGTGCTTTAACTCGCGAAATGTTTGCATATTTACAAGGATTAAACGGAGTTGGAATTCACTACAATACCGATGTTAAGGATCTAAAACGCGTAGGCGATACATGGACTGTTAAAGTTAATAAAAGCGGAGCTTCGGATGTAGTTAAGGCAAAATTTGTTTTTGTTGGTGCAGGCGGAGGATCGTTACACTTATTACAAAAATCTGATATTCCTGAAATTAAAGGTTTTGGTGGTTTCCCAGTTGGCGGACAATGGTTACGTTGTACAAATCCTGAAATCATTAAACAACACCACGCAAAAGTGTACGGAATGGCAGCAGTTGGTGCTCCACCAATGTCTGTACCTCACTTAGATACGCGTACTATCGACGGAAAACCAGCTTTATTGTTTGGTCCTTACGCAGGATTTTCAACTAAATTCTTAAAAAACGGTTCGTATGCCGATCTATTCACTTCAATCAAAGGCCACAATATTGGAGCCATGATGCAAGTAGGAATGGACAATATGGACTTAACAAAATACTTAATTACCGAGGTAATTAAATCGCAAGATGCAAAAGTAGAATCGTTAAAAGAGTATTTCCCAAATGCAAACGGGAAAGATTGGACCTTAGAAATTGCTGGTCAACGTGTACAAGTAATTAAAAAAGACAAAAACGGAAAAGGTATTTTACAATTTGGTACCGAGGTTGTTGCAAGTGCAGACGGATCGATTGCAGGATTATTAGGCGCATCACCAGGAGCTTCTACAACTGTTACAATTATGTTAGACTTAATTAAACGTTGTTTCCCAGCTCTAGAAAAAGCTTCGCAAGACAAATTAAAACAAATGATCCCTTCATACGGAATCAAGTTACGTGACAACGAAACGTTATACAACGAACTTGTTGCAAAAACATCTAAAACCTTACAATTAGATTTTTAATATAAAAAAGCCACTAAATATTACACTGCCCCCAAAAAGTTAGACACTTTTGGGGGCATTTTTTATGGCAAGAAAAGTAAAATATGATGTAGC
>CANRKI010000073.1 GCA_947631175.1 uncultured Flavobacterium sp. | reverse complement strand
AATAAAAACATCAAAGTTAGAATTCCCTAAAGAATCCGTTTTAATGTTTATTTCTGCTTTTGAAAGGTAAAGTTGATTAAAAGATATTTTGTCTCCAAATAAACTAAACAAATCAATTCCTAAAGAAATCTCTTGGGCTTCAACAAATTTTTGATTGGGAAAAAAATCGGATGCACCAATTTCAGAATGATTTAACTCAACCGTTAAATTTGGGAAGTGTTTGTAAAAGGACAAATTAATTTCATTGAAATGAACGTCAGATTTAATATAATCTTTTGCTATTTCATTTACACTTTTAGTAATTGTTTCTTTTAAAAAAAAAGGGGTTAAATATAGAAGAATTGCAATGGTTACCAATGTAATTCCTAATATTTTTGTGATTTTGTGAATTTTCTGTTTCAACTTTACTGATATTTTATATCTCAACTTTTAACATACAAATATACTACGGTCAAAACCATATAAAAAGTTAAAATAACCTTGATTTTTAGTTCGATTTATTAATTATTAATACGACATTTATCAAATATTTTAGTAACTTTATTCCTTAACTAGTTGTGTAATTTAATTTAGATTGATAAAAAAAATAATTTTAACTTAAGTAATAAAAGATATGAAATCAACGATTAACAATGTAAGCTTTAGAAGCTTTGACGAACTTCAATATCAAGGAGAAAATGAAATAGCTCCTTTTGCATGTACAACATTAATTGTAAAAGATTTAAATAATAATGTTTATCATGGACGTGGTATGGAGCTTACTTTTGGTGAAGGTTTATCTAGCTTAACATTTTATCCAAAAGGGTACGCTTTTCAACATTTAGCACCAGATCAATCTAAAGGATTACAATACGTAGCTAAATTTGGTATAATGGCAGTTACTACTCCTGTTAGTGCTTTTGATCCTATGTGTGCTATGGAAGGAGTAAATGATGCAGGTTTGTCTTTTAGTTTAAATATGATGCCAGCTCTTCCTTTAAAAGATATAACAGTAGATCAATACCCTAATTCGGTACCATTTGCTTCTTTCGGAGAATGGGCTTTAGCAAATTTTGCTACAACAGAAGATTTAAAAGCAGGAATAAGTTCAGGTGCTGCTTTTTGGTCTGAAAGTTTAACTTTATTAGGAGGTGTAAAAACTCCATTTCACTTTGCCGTTTATGATAAAACAGGAGGTAGTGTTGTTGTTGAAGTTAAAAACGGAGAATTAATAATTTATGACAACCCAACTGGTGTGATGACAAACGGACCAGAATTTCCTTGGCATATTGAAAATTTAAATAATTATTCTCATCTAAGTAATGTTGAAACTACGGTAGGATCATTTGGAAATGGGATTACACTAAAGCAACCAGACAGTGGAATTGCAACAACTAATTTACCAGCTTCTTCTACTTCAGTTGGACGCTTTGTTAAAGCTTTCTATTATTCAAACTATGCAAATAAAGTCGCAGATCCCGATTTGCAACTTGCCGAATTAGGACATGTAATGAATAATTTTGATCGACCAAAAAATATTACAAAAGAAGTTTCGAGTTTAGCTAAAGATGGAACTCCAGAAAAATATATGACTGAGTTTACTTTATGGATAGTATTGACAGATTTGTCAAGAGGAATTTTATACGTAAGAACCTACGACAATTTAAACTATCAAAAATATACTTTTGAGCAATTTGCTAATCAAACTGCGATGGTTTCTACTAAATTAGTTTAATCTAAAACAAAAAAAAGCCTTTCAAGGCTTTTTTTTGTTTTAGATTAAAGTTTCACTTATTTATAATCAGGTTATAAATTTTCAAAGGGATTTTTTTAGAATTTCTACATTAGTTGATGTAGTAAAAAAAACTATAATTTACATCAATTAGTGAGCAAGTTGATTTATAAAGAAAAAGGTAATTCTTGTATTAGAAGAACAATTAGTTTTATTTAAATTTTTTAAAAAAACCGTAAATTATTATTTACGGTTTTTTCTATATTTAAAAATTATAGATTTTTTCTTCCACGAACATGGTCCATCCAATCATGAAATTTATTCATCTGTTCTTGAATAAAGTTTTCTTTTTTCTCTTCTTGTTCAGGAAAGTGAGCTACTGGCAAGATGTGTTCGAAGTAAGTTCCCTTCATTATTTTACGAAGTAAACTTTCCCCTGCAAATGGAGCTCCGTCATTTAAAGCTTTAGTTGCTTTCAATAAGTGGCGAATATCGTATTGTGAAGGATAAACATCTGGCACTTGCTTGTTTAAATTCAATAAAGAATAAACTGCAACACGCGCTGTACGAACCGAGCTTTCCATCGTGAAAACTACGTCGTTATTTGTTTCGACAAATTGTCCTACTAAACCTAAATTAGTACATCCTTCTGGTACAATTGCAGGACGATCACCTTTGGCACGAGGCATAAACATCGAAGTGATGTAAGGCATAAATGCAGTACGAACTTTCGTGTTTTCGATTACATTTTCTAATTGATCCTCGATACCTAAATGATAACATAATTCCGCTAATATTTCGTTACCTGTACATTCTGGCATTGCTTTTTTAACGTAATTCCCGTCTTTATCCATAAATAAAGCATAAACCCAAATTACCAAAATATCATCTGGTTGCGTAGGATAATGTGGTTGACGGTTACACGTAAAACTCATTAACCAATTCGAATCAGTAATTGTAATAATTCCACCTGTTACTGTTTTCCCAGAATATGGATCATTAACAGCATAACCTTTCAATTTTTCTACAAAAGCAGATGGCTTACAAGTTAATGTTGCAGACATCCATGATGATTTTTCGATATCTCCACAGAATTTTTCTGGACGACCAAAAACTTCAGATTTAGCAGCAAGATTTTTCCATAATTTCCAACCTGCTGATTGTCCACTGGTACTGTTGTCAATTTTTTGAATTGGAGCAGCTGTATTATTTCCGTAAGCTGAATCTTCAGTCATAGATCCAGTTGTTACGACGATGTAATCATGCGCACCAATTTCAATTTTAGCATCCTTTCCGTCTTGAATAGTTTCGATAGCTTTAACTACTTTAGTTCCATCAGCTTTAATATCGATGACCATATCTTTTACTAAAGTATTGAACTGAAGCTGTACACCTTTATCTACTAAAAACTTGCGTAATGGCTTGATAAACGTGTCGTATTGGTTGTATTTTGGAAATACCAACGCAGATAAATCGTTCAATCCATCCAAATCATGCAAGAAACGATGCATATATAATTTGAATTCTAATAAACTATGCCATTGTTCAAAAGCAAACATCGTACGCCAAAACGTCCAAAAATTACTTTTCTTGAAAGAATCACTAAAGTAGTCGTCAATAGTTAGATCATCTAATTCTTCTTTATTTTTAAGTAATAATTTAACCAAAGCCAATTGATCTTTTTTACTTAAACCGAATTTACTGAAATCTTCAACAATTCCTTTATTACTAATCAAACGAGATTTTGAATAATTAGAATCATTATCGTTTAATAAACGATATTCATCTAAAACACTATAAGGCTGTGGTAATTCAACCGCCGGAATATCTTGAAATAAATCCCAAAAGTTTTCATACGTCATATCCATTTCGCGACCACCGCGAATCAAATAACCGTCTTCAGGATTTCCTGACCCGTCCATAGAGCCGCCTTCAATTTCTAACTGTTCTATAAAAGTAATATTTTTCCCGGGTACTTGCCCATCTTTGATAAAGTAATAAGCTGTCGCTAAACCTGCGATACCGCTTCCTACAATGTAAATTTTACTATTGTCAAAAGATTTATTCAATACAGGTCTATTACGTTGGTAATTTCCGTTTTGATTAGCATAAGGCATTGAACGATCAGGACTGTTTTGAACTACATCCTTGTTTGCATCGGGCTGATGATCAACATGGTTATAGCTATTCGAAGCTTTTAATACTTTGTCAAATTTTTTAGTGGTATCTTTCATAAATTATAGTTTTAAAAATAATTAATTAATTTTCTTTTTAGACATTACTTTATTAATGATAAATGGTATTAAGACGAAAATAGAAACACCTACAAGAATGAAAACGGTGTAAACAGTGGGACTATTAATAGGTAATTGTGTTGGAGGAATGAAACATAAAATGAAAGCAAAAGCTACAGCAAAGAAACCTAAACCTCCAATTACACTCATTCCATAAGCACCACCAGGGACTTTAAAAGCTCTTGGTAAGTTTGGTTGGGTTTTTCTTAAACGAATTCCAGAAAGATACATCAACATGTACATGATTAAGTATATTGCACCAGTTAGTGAACTCAACAAGAAGAAAGCAACACTTACATCTTCTAATACAAAGTATAAAGAACATAATAATGTTACCAAAGCACCTTGGACAAAAAGAATATTTGTTTGAATTCCATTTTTATTAAGTTTGGTTAAAAAGTTTGGTAATAAACCATCTTTTGCTGTAAAAAGGAGCGCTGTACTTGGTCCTGATAGCCATGAGATAATACAAGACGCACATCCTACAACAACTAAAACAGCGAAAACATTTGTTAACCAACCTAAGTTATAGTGGTTGAATACCAATTGGAAACTTTCTAAAACTCCTCCTTGTAAAGTGATGTCATTATATGGTAATATTACTGCTACAGCTAAACCACCTAGCGCAAGTATAAAGAAACACAATAACGAAGCCATTAACATAGCTTTTGGATATTGAGTTTTAGGATCTTTAAGTTCAGATGCGTGTACAGCTAAAGCCTCAATTCCAGCAAATAATAAAATAATAGTAGAAAGGAATACAACGTTACCAATACTTGTTAAATGGGGAACTAAACGAGGTTCGCCAATTCCATTGTGAATAAATGCAATAGTTGTTTGTGAGGTTGGAATATTGTCAAAAGCTAATGGATTTCCACTAAATGCCCAATATGCTGCAATTCCAATTAAAGTAACTAATGGAATAATGGTTCCTAATAAAAAACCTTTACTTGAAACCTTTGAAATAAACCCAGTTCCTTTAAAACTTAAAAATGTCGAAAGCCAATAGATTAGGATGGCAAATGTACCGATGAATTTACCATCACTAGCTAATTCGGGTTTGTCAATAATATAAGCAACAGCAGCAGATCCGAAGGCTAAAGTTGTTGGGTACCAAACGATGTTTTGACTCCATTGTAAGAAAACGGCAAGAAAGCCTAATTTTTTACCAAACGCTTCTTTTACCCAAGTATAAACCCCTCCGCCTTGTTCAGCAAAAGCAGTTCCAAGTTCAGCACTCACAAGTGCAGCTGGAACTAAAAAGAATACAGCAGCTAAAAGTAGATACATAAACATCGTCAGCTCTTCTTGTGACATTACAGGTACTCCACGTAAACTGGTTACAGCCGCAGCGATCATTAAGGTTAATTGAATAACAGTAATTCTACCTTGTTTAGAGGTAGAACTACTATTATCTGATTGTTTTACAGTTGAATCAGACATTTTTTATTAAAGTAAGTTGAAAATTAATGTTTGAAACTTCCGGCTTCGGCTTCTGTTAAAGAGACTGATACTGGATGGTTTTTAAAGTATTCTATACTACGTTTTAGATCATCTAATAATAAATCAGCCATGTCATGACTGAATCCATGGCGTATTAAAACACGTTGAATAACCATGTCTTGGCAATCAGTTGGCAAAGAATATGAAGCCACTTGCCAACCGCGAGATCTTAATTTATCCGTTAAATCATATAATGAAAAACCTGGATTTACATCTTTTTTTAACATCCAACAAGCACCTGGAATTCCACCAACTCCATCATAAAGAATATCGAATAAACCAATTTTTTCGATTTCTTTAGCGATGTATTGCCCATGGTCTGCACAAGTTTGTTGAATTCTTTCGTATCCTTCACGACCGTGACGTAAGAAATTGTAATATTGAGCAATTACTTGTCCTCCAGGTCTAGAGAAGTTTAATGCGAAAGTTGGCATTTCTCCACCTAAATAATTAACATTAAAAATTAATTCTTCTGGTAAATCTTCTGCATCTCTCCAAACAATCCATCCCACTCCAATTGGAGATAATCCAAACTTATGTCCAGATGTGTTAATTGATTTTACTCGAGGAAGTCTGAAATCCCATACTAAATCTTTTTGTATAAAAGGAGCTAAGAAACCTCCACTTGCTCCATCAACATGGATAGGAATGTCTAAACCTTTATCTTTCTGTAATTGGTCCAAAGCGTCACTAATTTCTTTTACATTTTCATATTGTAAAGTAAAGGTAACCCCTAATGTTGGTACAACACCAATAGTGTTTTCATCTACACGTTTTAGAACCTCTTCAGCATTCATTAATAAACGACCATGTTCCATTGGAATTTGACGAATTTCAACATCAAAATAACGTGCAAATTTCTCCCAACAAACCTGTACTGGACCTGTTATTATATTTGGTTTATCTGTAGACTTTCCTTCTGCTTGACGCTTTTTTCTCCATCTCCACTTCATTGCTAAGCCTCCTAACATTGCAGCTTCACTGGATCCTGTGGTTGAACATCCTAAAGTAGTTGCGCTTGCAGGAGAATTCCATAAATCTGCCAAAATATGAACACAACGTGATTCGATTTCAGCTGTTTGCGGATATTCATCTTTATCAATCATATTTTTAACTATGCACTGATCCATTATTTCTCTGGTTGCATCGTCCGTATAGGTTTGACAGAAAGTTGATAAGTTTTGTTTTGCATTTCCATCTAATAATAGTTCATCTAATAATAAATCTTTGATTAAATTAGGGTCATTAGAAGTTTCTGAAATTGCAAACTTTTTAAGTGTTGTTTTAGAATCATTTTGTGTGTACAAATCATAAACACTTTCAGAGGACTGTCTATTAACTTTGTGTGTTGCCATATTTGAAGTTTTTAATATTATATGTTAAAATTACAAATTTTATAACGTAGAATAAAACTAAAGTGCTGAAATTTTAAAAAATATACAAATAAATAATACTTATTCATTTAGATGCGCTTTTGTTAATATTAAATTAAAGATGTCTTAAAAAAGTCATCTAATTAATGAGATTATATTATTTTGAATATTAAAAAACACGATAATTGAAAAAGAATAAAAATAACTCTGATTATTTATTTGAATTACAAGAGTTTATCAGTTAAAATTGAAGCAGCGATTGTAAAATAAATAATTAATCCCGAAACATCTACTAATGTAGCTACAAAAGGAGATGAAGCTGTCGCTGGATCAAAGCCTATTTTACGTAATGCAAATGGAACTAAAGCACCTGAGAGAGTTCCCCATAAAACAATTAGTACTAACGAGATTGAAATTGTAATGGCAATTTCTAACCAATATTCACCGTAATCATAAATACCTGCTTTTTCCCAAATAGTGATTCGAATTAGACCAATGCCTCCTAAAATAACACCAAGAGCTAGTCCTGAAAGAAATTCTTTTTTAAAGACATAATACCAATCTTTTAATTTAATTTCACCTAAAGCAAAGGCTCTAATTATTAACGATGCTGCTTGTGATCCAGAATTTCCGCCACTAGATATTATTAATGGTACAAATAAGGCTAAAACTACTGCCTTTTCAATTTCGTCATCAAAATAACTCATTGCAGAGGCGGTGAACATTTCGCCAATGAATAAAATAACTAACCATCCAGCACGTTTTTTTATTAATTCGTAAATAGGTGTTCGGGTGTAAGATAAATCTAATTCTTCCATTCCTCCAAAACGTTGAATATCTTCAGTGTCTCTGATTTTCATTTGATCAATAATATCATCAGAGGTAACAATTCCGACTAAGACACCGTTTTCGGTTGTAATAGGAATTGCTGATCTATCATATTTGTCAAAAATCTCGACAGCTTCCTCAATTGAGGTAGTAGTAGTTATCGAAATAAAATTGCGATCCATTAGATCAGAGACTAAAGTAGAAGAGTCTACTAATAATAATTGACCTATTTTTAGATCATCTATTAGAACATCCTGTTCATTTACAATAAAAATATAATTTAATGTTTCGGCTGTTTTTCCGTGTTTTTTTATATGTTTAAAAACTTGTTCAGCCGTGTAATTCTCTTTTACCTGTATGTACATTGGAGTCATTAATCTAGCTATACTGTTTTCTTGGTATCCAATTAAGTTTAGTGCAATTTTACGTTCGTCTTCGTCTAAAAGGTTTATTAATTTTTTTATCAATTTATCAGGAAAAGTTTCTAGTAATTCTGTGCGATCATCAGGTTCTAATTTATTTAATACATCGGCTAAATCTGCATCTTTTAAGCTTTTTACTAATTGTTGTTGAATGTATAAATCAAAATATGAAAACACATCTGCTTTTATTTCATTAGGAAGTAAAAAGAAAGAGATGTTTCTGCTTTTGTTATCTAAAGCAGATAATTGTTCAGCAATATCGGCCGGATGTTGATTGAAATACTTGTTTTTCATTTAAAATTACGTTTGTTTTTTGTAAAAAAAAAGTAAATAAAGCTAAAGTTAAATATGTATTTTGTAAAAAAAAAATGATTATATCTTATTTTTTAAGAAATAATAGAGTTTTTTAGCGAATTGATTAGGTTAAATTTATTTTGTATTGTTAAAAATAATTTGAATTTGAGTTGAAATAACTATTTTTTTGTAAAAGCTTCTTTTTTTAAAAACTATAATTGATAATTTTTCACTAATTTTACTTTGATATTTTAATAATAACAACATGAAAAAGGGATTTTTTTACAAAGTAACAATGCTCTTAGCGGCTGCATTTATTTATGGATCAGTACAAACTTCAGAAGCTTGTACAAGAGTAGTTTACAAAGGAACTAATAATACAATTATTACGGCTCGATCAATGGATTGGAAGGATGAAATTGATGCTAATCTTTGGGTGTTTCCAAGTGGAATGGAACGTTCAGGAAGTGTTGGTAAAAACTCTGTGAACTGGACTTCAAAATATGGAAGTGTGATTGCTAGTGCATGGGATATCGCAACTACTGACGGTATTAATGAAAAAGGTTTAGTTGCAAATATTTTATGGTTGGTTGAAACAGAATATCCGAAATTTAATCCTGATGGGACTAAACCAGGAATTACTATTTCTGCTTGGGCACAATATGTTTTAGATAATTTTGCTACGGTTAATGAAGCTGTTGAAGCGTTAAAAAAAGAAGAGTTTGTTATTGTTTCTGATTATTTGCCAGGAACCCAGAAGTTCGCAACCTTGCACTTGTCTATTTCTGATGCAACTGGTGATAATGCTATTTTCGAATATGTAAATGGGAAACTAAACATTCATCATAGCCCTACTTATACAGTAATGACTAATTCGCCTATATTTAATGACCAATTAGCAATTAATAAATACTGGGAATCAATTCCAGGAACGGATATGCTACCAGGAACAAACCGTGCTGCGGATCGATTTGCAAGAGCAGCTTATTATATTGAGGCAATTCCGCAAACAGCAGATTTAAGAACTTCAATTGCTAGTGTTTTTAGTGTAATTAGAAACTGTTCAGTTCCTTATGGAATTTCTTCTGAAGCAGAACCTAACATATCTTCAACTCGTTGGAGATCGGTTGCGGATCAAAAGAACTTAATGTATTTCTTTGAAACTGTTAAAACTCCAAACACATTTTGGGTTGATTTAACTAAATTGGATTTAACAAAAAAAGGTAAGGTTCGAAAATTAGATGTTAGTCATAATCAAACTTACTCTGGAGAAACTTCAGCTTTGTTTAAAGAAGCTAAACCATTTGTTTTCTTAGGAATTTAAAAAAAAAGTTGTTATTAAAATTTTATTTTAATGACAACTTTTTTTTATCTACTTATATAATGCTACTATTAATATGAAAAAAAGTTACTTTCTGATTTTAGGATTAAGTCTTCTCTTTGCTACAAGTTTAAAAGCACAAAACGTTAAGTCTAAAAAAGATACTGTTGAGCTTAGTATATTTCCTTATGCAAGTTTAAGAGGTCATTTAGCTATTTATGATAACGAAATAGCTTTACAAGAAAATGTATCAAGAGTTGGTGCAAAAATAAACATTAAAAAAGGAAAACTAACTTTTTTAGCTGCTACTGAATTACATTTAAACTTATTTCAAGGAGGTGCTAATTTTAATGTCGATGGAAACGATTCTAACGAATTCTTAGATATACAAACTGTACAAAGTCAGCAAACTTTCAACAACAGACTGGGGTATATTGGAATTAAATTTGACAAATATGGAACACTGACCTTTGGAAAACAATGGAGTGTCTATTATGATATTACAGGTTATACAGATCAATTTACAATTTTTGGAGGAACTGCATCTGCAACCTATGTTGGTGGGACTGATGGAGGAGCATCAGGAACAGGACGTGCTTCACAAGCAGCTGTTTATAGAAATCAAATTGGAGATTTTTATTTTGGAGCACAAGCTCAAATGCGTGGTGCAAACAATTATAAATTTATTGACGGTTATGGTTTTTCATTACAATATAATTTTATGAATGACCTTTATATAGGAGTGGCTATGAATAAAGCTTTCATAAACAAAAGTTTAATTGATCAAAAAAAAATAATTGGATTAGATGGTGACCCTCTTTACTTTGCTGGAGGATTAAAATACAATAATTCTAAACTTTTTATGAGTATGGTCGGAGTTATTCAAAAAAATGGAGACTTTACTCAAGGTGCTTATTTTAACAATGAACAGCAATTAATAAATCCTACTGTAGTATTTGATGCGAAAGGCTTTGAGTTTTTTGCAAACTACAATTTCGGTTTACTTGGAATTCACGGTGGATATAATTACTATAAACCAGATTTAAAAAAGATTGCATTAGAAAATAATCAATTACCTTTAAGTTCTAATTTTGAAATTAGTACCTTGATTTTAGGATTTACTTATCAACCTTATAAATTTGTACAAATTTATGGAGAACAACGCTTGGCTTTTGGAAGAAATGCGTTAGATCAGAAGTCGCAAAGTATTTTTGCATTGGGGATGAAAATTGATGTTTCAAAAACATTCAAGTCAAAAATTTCAATTGATAATTGATTCATATCTATATATTACACCATATATTGATTATGAAGAAATGACAAGTTATTGCTGAAACTTACGTTCTCAATAAAAATACCTTTTAAATAATTTTGAATTTAGGTAAGTAACAATCTATTAGAGATTGTTGTATGTTTAATAATTTGTATTTTTACCAAAATTATTAAAATGAAAAGATTGTTTTATGGCTTGTTGATGTTACCTGCTATGTCATTTGCTCAAATTGGAAACACCATGCATTGTGGATTTGATTTTACTTCTTATTTTGTAGTTCATCCACATGAAGATGGAAAAAGTAAAACAATTGATGGCTTACGGATTTCAATTTCTGATGAGAGCGGAAAAGATATTGTTAACATGAATAACTTTTTGAGCTGGCAAAATGGAAATAAACCTTTAGTGTTTTCTAGAAACTATAAAATTGATAACAATAACAAACGAATTCCAATTACTGAAGATGGTAAATGGTTTTATTATTTTGCGGATGATCATTATCTTTTATCAATTTCAAATACTTTTCCTGCTGAATCGTATTTTCTAAAAATTGAAGATGTTGATGGGGAACAAAATGGAGGGATTTTCAAAACTCAAATAATTCCACTAGCTAGTTACAATATGTACGTATTGTGTAGTGCAGAAGAGCGTGATAAAATTGTTCAATTTGGTCGAAGAATGAATAAACCGATTGATGTGGTTATGGATAAAGAATAAAAAAACGGGAACTATAAAAAGTTCCCGTTTTTTTATTCTTTATCATTAAAGTACATTTCAGCAAAAGTTAAGTTTTTACCATGCTCAATACGTTTGTGGAAAGTTTCAGGTTTAATTTCGTTTGGTTTTTCAAAACCACAAGCAGAAATAAATTCGCCAAAAGCTTTCATGGTATTTTTATGGAAAGTTGCTACACGAACAGACTTGTCTGTAATATCCATTCCTTCATATAATAGAGGGTCTTGAGTTGCAATTCCAACAGGGCAATGACCGCTATCGCATTGTAGTGCTTGGATACAACCTAATGCAAACATCATTCCACGAGCACTGTAACATGCATCAGCACCTAAGGCCATATTTTTTGCTAAATCAAAAGCAGAAATTACTTTTCCTGCAGCAATCAGTTTAATATGTTGTCTTATCCCGTAAGCTTTTAAAGTTTTGTTAGCGAAAACTAATGCGTCAGATAAAGCCATTCCCATATAATCAATAAATTCAAGTGGTGCTGCTCCTGTTCCTCCTTCTGCTCCATCAATTGTAATAAAGTCAGGATAGATGTTGTTTGCTTTCATTGCTTCAACGATATCAATAAATTCATCTTTTCTACCGATACAGATTTTAAATCCAACAGGTTTTCCACCAGATAAATCGCGTAACTTTTGAATAAAAAGAACTAAACCGTTTGCGTCAGAGAAAGCAGAATGTGATGATGGTGAATG
>CANRKI010000072.1 GCA_947631175.1 uncultured Flavobacterium sp. | reverse complement strand
ACCTTTTATTTTAGCATATTTTCCGTATCCTAAAACAATCGATTTTTTATCAGCAAAATTCGAGGTCATTTCTGCGATCCAATTTTCGCTACTTGGCATACAATCGGCATCGGTAAAAAGTAAATATGGCTTTCTGGCGGCTTTAATCCCTAAGGTTAAGGCATACTTTTTATTTCCCCAAAAGGCTTCATTATTTTGCACTTTCACCAATTTAATTTTGTTAGATTGACGCTCAAATTCTTCAAAAAGCTCTAAAGTTTCGTCGCTCGATGCATCGTCAATCAAAACAATTTCGTAGTCCTGATAATTTTGGTTTAATAAAAAAGGAACCAGTTCTTTAACATTTTCGGCTTCGTTTTTTGCACAAACAATAACCGAAACAGGAAGATTAACAGCCGATTTTTTTAATGGTTTACTAAAAGTAAATTTCGAGAAAATCCCGATGTAATAAATAAATTGTATCGCAATAACTCCTATAAAAATATAGAGTAAAATTTGTAACATAATAAGGTGATTTACGGGTGTAAAAGTAGTGAAATCAATTTCAAAAGCTACATTAAATAATATTTACTTCGGCCTCAATAGCGATTCCGAATTTGGCAAAAACTTCACGCTGAATTTCTTCAGACAAATCCACCAACTCTTTTCCAGTAGCTGCGCCATAATTAACAATAACTAAGGCTTGTTTTGTGTGAACTCCGGCATCACCACGTCTAAAACCTTTGTATCCGGTTGTTTCGATTAACCAGCCCGCAGGAATTTTAACTAAATCATCATTCACAACATAAAAAGGAACGTTGGGATAATTTTGCTGCACACGCTCCAAAACAGATTTCTCGACCATAGGATTTTTAAAAAAACTTCCCGAATTTCCTATCTCTTTTGGATTAGGTAATTTACTCTCTCGAATCGCAATTACAGCTCGACTAACATCTAAAATAGTAGGATTTTTCACCTGCATTTTTTCAAGTTCTTGTTCAATTACTCCGTAACCTGTATGTAAAACATGGTTTTTATTGGTTAACTTAAATGCCACCGAAATAATAATGTATTTATCTTTTAAAGCACCCTTAAAAATAGATTCTCTGTAGCTAAATTCACACATTTCGTTCGTAAACGTCACCACATTTCCCGTAGCAATTTCGTAAGCTTTGCAGTACAGCATGCTATCTTTAATCTCGACTCCATAAGCACCAATATTTTGTATCGGTGTGGTCCCTACATTTCCCGGAATAAGCGATAGATTCTCTAAACCACCTAAATTATTTTGTAAAGTAAATTGTACAAAATCGTGCCAATTTTCGCCTGCTTTAGCTTCTACAACAGTAAAATCTGCATTGGATTCAACAATTTCAATTCCTTTAATATTTATATAAAGTACCAAAGCATCCACGTCCTTAGTCAACAGCATATTACTTCCGCCACCTAAAATAAAAAGTGGTAACTGCGTGTTATTTCTCATCACAGTTTCCAACTCACTAAGCGACGTAACCTCAGCAAAAGCACGAGCTTTGGCTTCAATTCCAAAAGTATTATATGCCTTTAAAGAGTAATTATTTTTAATCATAGTATTAATTTAATTTATGGCGTTCCGCGGCTTTTATTGGCCGCGTCGTGCTGTTCGCTATATCTTTTGTTCGATTCCTCACAAAAGGATGCCGCTGCCATCACTAACGCAAAAATAAGCAAAAGCTTTTGCCTTTAACAATAAATATTTTATCAAAAAAACGTTATAAACAAATACAGCTCCATTAAACAGCTAATAATACCCATTTAAAACATTTTTTTTCGAATTATCACATAAAAAAAGAGTGCAATTGCACTCTTTCATATTTAACCTTTCCACTCGGTGGTATTTTTAATATCTAATTTTTCGGGATCAAATTTAGGATCTAAACCTTTATCCTTTTGTTCCTGATAATCTTTTAAAGCTCTTAAAGCTGGTTTTCTAAGTAAAATAATGGCAATAATATTTAACCAAGCCATTACCCCTACTCCAATGTCACCAATTCCCCAAATACTTCCTCCTTCAGAAACGGCACCGTAAATAATGCTAGCTAAAAATACAAAACGTAAAGTCCATATCAATACAGGATTCTTTTTATAATTTGATAAATAATAATAATTAGATTCTGCAATAAAATAATAAGCCATAGCCGTTGTAAAAGCAAATAAAAATAAAGCGATAGCTATAAATTCATTACCAATAGAGGGGAAATAAGTTGAAATTGCGTGCTGTGTAAACGCCGCTCCTTCTTTAACATTAGGTAAATTTTCGACTATATATTCTACTTTATCATTTCCTACAGTTTCTGGGTTCTTAACGTTATACTTTCCGGTGAACAAAATAATAAATGCTGTAGCAGAACAAACAAATAGCGTATCAATATAAACCGAAAAAGCTTGAACCAATCCTTGCTTTGCTGGATGCGAAGTGGCTGCTGCTGCTGCTGCATGTGGTGCGGTACCTTGTCCGGCTTCGTTAGAATATATTCCACGTTTAACTCCCCAAGCAATAGCACTTCCTACAATTCCTCCAAAGGTTGAATCAAATGATAAAGCCGATGAAAAAATTAGTTTTAATACCGCTGGAACTTCTGAAATATTTAAACAAATAATCACAACAGTCATTAAAATATAAATACCAGCCATAAAAGGAACTACAATTTCCGAAAAACGGGCAATACGCTTAGCACCACCAAAAACAACTAATGCAAGTAAAACAGCAACTATAATTCCGGTTTTTAAATGAGAAACCTCAAAAGCATTAAACATTCCATCTGCAATACTATTACTTTGTACTCCTGGTAAAAAAATTACACAACCAATAATTGTTGCAATAGCAAACAAACAAGCATACCATTTAACGCCTAATCCCTTTTCAATATAATAAGCAGGTCCTCCTTTATATTCTCCATTTACCTCTACTTTATAAATTTGTCCTAAGGTTGCCTCTATAAATGCAGTTGATGAGCCTAAAAAAGCAATAATCCACATCCAAAATACAGCACCAGGTCCACCCATTGCAATGGCTGTAGCTACTCCGGCAATATTTCCGGTTCCTACTCGACCTGCAATTGCAATTGAAAATGCTTGAAACGGAGAAACACCTTTATCATTAGATCCTTCTTTAAACAAAAGTTTTAGCATCTCTTTAAAATAGCGTACTTGTAAAAATTTTGTTACAAAACTAAAATAGAGTCCAGTACCTATACAAAGGAAAATAAAAACATCGGACCAGATGATATCATTTAAAAAAGTAATTAAATCGTTTAGATTATTCATTAGTTGTATTGTTTTAGAGGGTTGTTCTAGTTCTCAAATTTAAATTAATTCTGCTTTATTTGGAATTTAAATTTTACATTTAATTAACATGTCTTTTTTTTACAACTAAAAGTTACCTTTATGAAATGAGAATGATAGAAATTGTCATAAATTTGTAGAAAAATATAAAGTATGTCATTTCTATCAAAAATAATAGGCGGAAAATGTCCAAATTGTGAACAAGAAAAAATGTTCAAAACCAACGGTAATCCATTTTTATTTAAAATGCCTATCATGAATAAAAGCTGTTCACATTGTGGCTATGTTTATGAAAGAGAAACAGGATTCTTTTTTGGAGCAATGTATGTAAGTTATGCGTTAACATGTGCACAAATGATTACCATTTTTGTTTTAGGTTTATTATTTGATCTTGAATTTTTAACAATGTTTATTGCTATTTTATTTATTGCTTTTGCACTGTCAACAATAAACTACAAATTGGCAAGAATTATATGGCTAAACATTTTTTTTAAAAAAATGTAAGATATTATTTGCAAGTTAAAAAAATAGGCGTATATTTGCATCACAATTGAGACGGGTGTAGTTCAAGGGTAGAATAGCGGTCTCCAAAACCGTTGATGGGGGTTCGAATCCCTCCACCCGTGCGGAAAGAGTAACTTTTTAAGTTACTCTTTTTTTTTGTTTTATAACGTACTGATTCTTAATAAAAAAGGCTGAAGTTTTATCAACTTCAGCCTTTTTATTAAAACTTAAATCCAATTCCGCCTGTAATACGGCCACCATCTTGACTTCTAAAATAAGCAACTTGCCCAGTTAAAGATTCAATTAAGCTTAACCAAATTCCAGCTCCATAACTGGTGTACCATTTTTTAGAGTGTTCCCCACTTAACCATACTCGACCAATATCAAAGCCGGTAAAAATACCATATTCCATAGGTGCAAAACTTTTCTCAATAGCTCCAATGTTATATCTAATATCTGTAGATTGTAAAAAAGAGCGATCTCCTAAAAAACGTTCTCTTCTAAATCCGCGCAAATCACTATCTCCTCCTAAAGTTGCTCCTTGAAAAAATTCGTAATTATCTGTAAAAATAAATTTAGCTTTTGACATGGTTGCAAAAACAAGTTTACCCGCTTGATCTAAAGGTAAATTAAAATTTAAGCTTGAGTTTAAGTACGGAACGTCTCTTTTAATTTCTTCTAAATTTATTTTCCAACCAGCTTCCAAATGAAAACCAAAACCTAAAGTTGGATTGTGTGGTTTGTTATAGTTTTCAAAATCAAAATTAACTTTTGGTGTGGCATAAAATTGGCCACTATATAAATTAGGCTCTAAAGTATATTCTTGCATAATATATCTCTCGGCTGTTTTATGTACTTTTAAATAATCAAAAGACGAGGAGAATCCAAATATAACCCCACCACTAGAATACATTTTATAAGAAGGCTCTAAATGTATATTTTGCATGCGCACTCTATAATAATTTGATCCATCTTTTACAACATTTTTAGTTTCGTTACCGTATCCAAAAAAGTTTTGTGCAAAATTTGGTGTGCTATATCTTGCTACAATCTCAAAACGCCAATCGTTGGATAAATTAGGAAAGATACCTTTGTATGTTAAGTTCACACCAGCAGTTGATGTTGTAAAAGTAGCTCCAAAACTATGTTTACTACCAAAAGGTTCTTGTAAAAACCTATTGATTCGGTAATTTGCTTGTACACCTAAAATAGCTCCATCATCTGGGTTATAACCTGCTTGTGGCACCATTGAAAAAATATTAATAGGTGCTTTTTTCCAATCGTATTGATTTAGTTTGTAGTTATCGTTTAATAAAACGGTTCCAAAATGTTTGCTGTCAATTTTATTTTTTTGTGATTTAAAATCATAAATCTTAATTCGAGAGCGATTTTCAATGGCGTATGTGTCTTTATTTAAACCACCTATCAATCGAATTTTAATTTTACTTTTATGCTTGCCTTGTACGTTAAAAATATCGTCATCATCTAAACCATAAATCCAAATTTCCTTGGTTAAATCATGTGAATATACTGTAACTTTTTGCAATTCTTCTCCTGTTTTTTTCATTCTAAAAACAGCCACCTCAACATCACCATTACTTAAACGAGTAATATCGAATTTATCCTTTTTGTCTGTTCCGGCAATAATTATAGTTTTACTTAAATAGTTTCTGTACTTTTTGGCATAATTCACTAATTCATCTCTGCGGTAACGCATAACCTCTTTAATTTCGCCAGACGTGCTATTGTTAACCTCGGCAGGTAATTGATCAAAAGCTTGATCGATTAATTCGTTGGTTATATGTTTTTTTATGTATTCGGCAGTTTCAACCCATTTTTCTTCGGATAATTCTGTCAAGAATTTAACATCCATGGAAAAAGCGGTTTTATTAATCCATCTTGGATGGGCAAATGATTTTTTGTACGACTGCATATGACGCATAGGTGGCGTATTACGTAAGACCGCTAAAATAACGCCATCAATTTTTGCAAATGCTTGATCGCGATCACGAGGAATAGGTTGATATAAAACAGCATCTTCAGTTTTAAATTCGGCCCATCTCCATTGGTCACCATGTCGGTCCCAATCTCCAATTAAAAAATCAAATAATCGTGATTTTAGATACAATTCCTTATCTACAATATATTTTTCGTCTTTGCGCAAATTCTCCATCAAATCGGGAGTACTAATAATATTAGTAGGATTACCAAAACTAGAAACATTTAATTGTGTTTTATTAACGCGTTCTTCAATTAAATAAACTGCATCTCCGTACTCCTCATTATAATAACCTAAAGCATTTTGTTTTGGTACAAAATACAATTGAGGATTTGTATGATGAATCCCAATTGCATCCGAAAAATTATTTATAATAATAGGTGTATATGGATGCGAAGTAGTATAAAAGTCATAAATTAAACTTTCGGCATAGGTTCCTTTAACCTTTTCTTCAACGTTTTTATCTTTTAAAAAGGCTTTTTGAACAAACCTTGGCGCGCTTTTTTTAATTGCTCGCATAGCAAACTCTCGACCATCATCACTTAATAAACGTAAAGACATGGTTTGATTTCCTCCGCCAGAAACCGTTGGAGTTAGCTTAACTTTGTCCAAAAATAAATTTTTAAACTCGATTGGCGTCGAATAGAAATCACGATAATGTTCGCCCCATAAAAATTTATATGGCGCAGATTTGGTTGTCATTTCTTTAGTATAAATACTTGCTACAGTAGTTTCTGAGGTAACAGGCGGAATATTTTGCTCAAAATCGGGTAATTTATCTAATACTTTTTTTGAGAAAATAACCCTCGAACCACTTTCTGAAGCATAAAATTTAACCCAAGTTTCACCGTTTTTTAAAACATCTAATACAGCAAAACCTATTTTACCACTTGCAAAACTTATGTAATCTTTTGTGTGAGAAGCATCAGCGTATGAACCCGCACCCGAAATTATCTGTTTTACACCCTCACGTTCAATATACTGCAAGGTGTGATCGTGTCCAGATACAAATACCACATTATTTCGGTTTTGAGTTGCGGTGATTAATCTATTACGTAATGAGATGTATTTTTTATTTTGTAAATCTTGATCTAAAATACCCGACGTTTTACGAACGTAATTAATAAAAGTTCCTAAAATTGGTAAAGGAATATTTTTATAAGGAAACAAATGATCTTTTACAGAATATTTTCCGCCATGTTCAGCGTTTGAAAACATAGGGTGATGTATGGCTACAATAACTGTTTGATTTTGATATTTGTTAATTAAACTATCAAACTCTTCAAAAAAATCTTCTCTACTTTTTATGCTACATTCATCATTTATATTTGGATGCTTGTCCCAATTGGTTAAATACCATTGCGAATCGATTGTAATAACAACTAATTTATCGGTTACCTTAATATCATCGATACCACAACCTTTTTTTGGATAAAAAGATTTTTCTTTATAATTTTTATTGATATACTCAACTTGTTTTTTTAACCCTTGATAACCACTATACCAATCGTGATTACCAGATAAAAAATAAGCGTTGCCATGAAAATTTTTAGCTAAATCAATTTGTTTTTGTAAAGAAACAGGAGTTTGCGTAGTATCAGCAAAACCTTTAGGATAAATATTATCTCCTAAAAATAAGAAAGTACTTTCAATATCCTTATCAAATTGTTGACGGATAAGTAGTAAATTATTTTGCGCTAAAGGTGAAGATAAATCTCCAGCATCACCTAATAGAAAAAATTGATGCTTTATTTGAGATTTATGATAGGAAATAGTTTCATTTTCAGTAAACTTACCTAATTTTGTTTTTTTTGTTGCGCACGATGTTACGAGCATGGTCAAACAAAAAAAAGTAAGAGCGGATACAACCCTATTTTTTTTAAAAAAAATTATACTCATATATAATTTGTGTTAATTTTGTTTTTATGAATAACATTTTAAAAATCTCGGAAGATTATATTTTCAATCTTCATCAAGAAAAATTATCAAATAAATATTCGTACCACGATTACAATCATTCCTTAAAAGTTGTAAATGCTGTTAAGGAAATTATTCGTGCTGAAAATATAAATGATAACGATGCCGAACTTTTAATATTATCGGCCTGGTTTCACGATGTTGGATATATTAATGGATGCCAAGACCATGAGTTAGCCAGTGCAAAAATAGCAGAAGATTTCTTGTTACAACAAAATTATTCTACTGAAAGTATAAAAATAATCAAATCGTTGATTCTTGCCACTCGTTTTAAAGTGGAACCTCAGAATTATTTAGAAGAAGTTATTAAAGATGCCGATTTTAATCACTTTGCTGACGAAAATTACATCTCTTTTTCTGAGTTATTACGTATTGAGTTTTTATTGTGTAATAATGTTTCGTATACTGATTTAGAATGGCATCAAAAAAATTTAGAAATTCTTACACAACATCATCGTTTTTATACCGAATATGCTAAAATATATTGGCAACCCATCAAAGAGGTAAATATAATTGAAACGGTGAAGAAAATAAAAAAACTTGAGGACGAAAATAACAAGGATACCAAAGAGTTTTTAAAGAAAAAAAAATTAGAACGAGTTGATAAACCCGAACGCGGTATTGATACTATGTTTAGAGTTACCTTGAATAACCATACCCGATTGAGTGATATTGCAGATAGTAAAGCAAATATTTTACTTTCTGTTAACGCTATCATCATCTCGATTATACTTACAGCTTTAATTCCAAAATTAGACGCTATTAGTAACCGTCATTTAATTTTACCAACCTTTATTTTATTAATTGCAAGTGTTGCTACAATTATTTTTGCGATTATGTCGACCAAACCTAAAGTAACTAGCGGAACGTTTACTCGTGAGGATATTGAAAATAAAAAGGTGAATTTATTATTTTTTGGAAACTTTTTTAAAGTGAAAGAAGAAGAATATGTTTGGGCAATTAATGAAATGATGAAAGATGGTGACTACCTATATAATACTATGATTAAAGATTTATATTATTTAGGATTGGTACTAAATAAAAAGTATAGGCTACTTAGAATAACCTATACTATTTTTATGATTGGGTTGGTACTTTCTGTAATTGCCTTTAGTTTAGCTTTTATAGTCCGTTAAATTTTGCTTTAAAAAATCTTGAAAGCTATAATAATTAGCAGGTTGTTCTGTATTTAAAATATCAACACGTATGGCTTTATATCCGGTTATACTTTGCATTTCTTCAACCTCAAAAATCTCAATCGTTTTGCCAATTATATTTTTTGATTGTAAAAACGAAAGATACTTTTTATATTCAAGCTCATCTGCTGGGTTATTATACACAATGGTGAGCTTGTTTTTATCTACAATTCGATGTGTTGTTCCTTTAATGTAAGCTTTTTCTAAGCGTTTTTTTACGGCTTCGTAAACTGCATTCATAGCGCCATCAATATCAAACTTTTTCTCTTCCATCCTAAACTTAATGTTTATAGAATTTGAATAAACTAATATTAATGAGGTTAAATGGATATCGTATTCCAGTTCAGTTAATTGCTCAACATTTCGTACCATTTCGCACATAACTTGCAATTGCCATAAGCGTAAATTTTGAGTATATACTTTATCAAACAATCGATCTGGCGAAATACTTGAACCAATATACATATTGAAATCAATCCCGTCCGAGACAAAACGTTCGTAATAGTGAGAAAAAATTTCTTGTGCTTCGATCTGTCTAAAATCAAGAATCGAGGCCAATTTATTATTCACTAAGTTTATGGAACGATCGTATTTTTTTCGCTCTACATAATACATTTCGGTTTCTGGATCAATTTTCTGAAAATACTTAACAATTGCAAAGCCAAAGGAATTATCAAAAATATTAGCTCTAAAAAAAGTATGAATTTTTTCTTTTATAAATTCTGTTATTTCATATTCTACATTATAAAACAGAGTCTCTTTTATTTCATTTAAATAATGATGTATTTCAATTTTTCGCTGTTCAATAATAAGAGTATTGTGTATATTTTCGTCTAAGTCTAAAATTTGCAATATTTCATTCAATTGTGCTTTTATATCGATATGAGAAGCAAAAATTCGCATTTTGGTCGATGATTTTATATCAGAAACACCGTAAATTGGAAATACATTTTTAAATTTAATATCTTTAAAATTATATTGTTTATTCTCAAATAAACCATCCTGATATTTTTTTGCCTCTTCCAAAAACTTCCAGTAAACACTTTTATGAATCGAAGTAAATTCATTTTGAATAATAGCTTCTAACTGAGATTGGGAATATTGCACCATACGCTCTGCCGTTTGAATTATAAAAGGCATAAAATTTTCAATTTTACGAGCATTAAGCATATTAAATGCGTCAGGATCTGCTGAAACAAACTCCGATACATTTGCAACTTTATCATTTCGAATTACAGGAGCTAAAATAAGACTCCCAATATTATTACTTTTGTAATGCTTTGCGAGTTCTAATATAGCTGGATCTTCAGAAGCTTCAAGAATATCAATATTATAAACCAAATGGGTTTTATTTTTGGCCATTTCATTTAATATTCGCTTAGGAATTAAACAACGGCTTAAATTATTTTCGTTTTTTACAGAAAAACTTTTAATTCCTAAAACTTCAGGTAATTTTACTACATTTTCAAATTGATCAAAGCTTACAAATCCCATCTGAATATCTGGAATTTTAAAAATTGATTGATACAAATCTGATAATTCTCCCACGTGATGTAAGGAGTAAAATGAGGTATTTATTAATGCTGATTTTAACTTTGACACAGCATGATCCATGGTAATATCAATTAAATTAATAATACCAAAACCTTTAATCAGCCAACTTTCAAGTGGAAAATACTGTTTCCACAAAGCAATATCATCAATATTGTTTTTTAATAATTTGATAACTTCAGGAGTAATTTCGACCGATTTTTCTGTAGGAATTACTTCTATAAAATCAATATTAAAATTTATTTTGTAGTAATTTTTTATACCATAAGCATCTGGAATTTCATATTTTAGTGATTTAACGATTTCAAGATTTTCACCATAAAATCTATGCAGTATTAGATTACAGCACATAATATAATATGTTTGACTGTCCATCTCGTAAGCCGAAATTTTAAAATCGTGACCTGCTTCTTTTAAAATTTTTTTAAAACGCTCCGTGTAATTATAAACAACATCCTGAAACGGAAAACTAATTGCTTTAATTTCATTATGAGTTAGCGCTGTAGGAAATAACTCGGATACTAAATTAGAGATCAAACTTTTATGTTTATGAAAAACATCTAAATCAGTAAAACCATCATATAATTCTGGTACTTTATTCACTTCTTTTAGTAAAGAGTTTGCATATTCTACCCGATAATGTACTGTATCTGTATTTGCTATTTCTTGAAGCTTATCAATTAATGTTTTAAAAGAAATTAAAATTTGAAAAGGACTTTCTTTCTCCTCTTTTTTATTCATAATAATTATCTTATAAAACAAAGTTACTTTAATTCTAAGATAAAATTACTTAGCTTTATATTAAATTTGTCTTTTTATAAATTAAATATCGTTTTATGATTAAATATCTATCACTAATACCAACAGCTGTATTACTTTTTGCTTGCAATACAACTAGTAAAGTATCAAAAGAAAAAACTACAGAAATAACAACTTATTTAAATACAATTACGGCTCAAGAACTAAAAAAACATTTATATATTGTAGCTTCTGACGAAATGCAAGGACGTGATACTGGTAGCGAAGGACACAAAAAAGCGGGTGAATATTTAATTAATCAACATAAATCTAACGGTTTAAGTTTTCCGCCGGGAGCAACTAACTTTTATCAAAAAGTACCGTCCGAGTATATGAAAAGAGCTTTCAGTCCTAAATTACCAGATTCTGAAAACATTTGGACTTATATTGAAGGGACAACTCATAAGGATGAAGTGATTGTAATTAGCGCGCACTACGATCACGTTGGATACAAAGGAAGCGAAATTTATAACGGAGCAGACGATAACGGATCTGGAACTGTTGGTTTGTTAGAAATTGCTCAAGCCTTTAATAAAGCTAAAGCTGATGGAAATGGTCCAAAACGTTCGATCCTAATTTTACATTTAACTGGAGAAGAATACGGGCTACACGGTTCGCGTTTTTACTCAGACAATCCACTTTTTCCATTAAAAAATACTGTAGCAAATATCAATATTGATATGATTGGAAGAAGAGATACTAAATATGAAAACACAACAGAAGATTACATTTACGTTGTAGGATCAGACAGATTAAGTACAGAACTTCATCAAATTAATGAAGAGATGAACGAAAAACATGTAAATTTAAAACTTGATTATAAATACAACGCTTTAAACGATCCGGAACAAATTTATTACAGATCTGATCATTACAATTTTGCAAAACACGGCATTCCAAGTATTTTTTATTACAATGGCGGACACAAAGATTATCACCAACCTGGAGATACGCCAGACAAAATAAACTACGAGCTTTTAGCCAAACGAGCTAAACTTGCTTTTGCAACAGCTTGGGAATTGGCGAATAGAGAAAATAGAATAATTGCTGACAAAAAATAATTAAAAAAAAGGTTTGGTTTACACTGCCCCCAAAAAGTTAGACACTTTTGGGGGCATTTTTTATGGCAAGAAAAGTAAAATATGATGTAG
>CANRKI010000071.1 GCA_947631175.1 uncultured Flavobacterium sp. | reverse complement strand
AACGAATTAGCTGTACAACAGTTTAATGCACAAAACAATAATTTATTAGCAGAAATTGAGAAGATTAGCTTGCAAATCATTTCTACAGAAAATGCTATTCAAACTTTAGTAGGTGAATACGGCGGAAGCGTAACTCGAGGTACAAGTTTTGCAAATAATCAATTGGAGATCTTAAATCAAAATATTTCGGTAGATCAAGTGATTCACAACCGACCAGATGTGGCAGAAAGCTATCATGAATTAGAAGCTACAAACGCTGATGTTAAAGCAGCTAGAGCAGCATTTTTTCCAAGATTAGAACTTAGCGCGAGCGTGGGTTACAATGCTTTTTCGGCAGAGACTTTATTTAAGCCTGCTTCGCTAGCAACTCAAGTTTTAGGCGGTTTATTTGTTCCTATTTTTAATAAAGGACAAATTAAGTATGAGTTTAATGTAAACAAAAGTCAGCAGGAAATTGCATTTTTAAATTATCAAAAAAATGTAACAACTGCTTATAACGAGCTTAGTGAACTTTTAAAACATATTGAAATTTACAATAAAGTATTAAAATTAAAAACAGAAGAGGTTGGCTTTTTAGACCGAGCTGTTGAAGTGTCTAACGATTTATATTTAACTGGTTACGCAAATTATTTAGAGATTATAAACTCGCAAAAAAATAAATTACAAGCCGAATTGGATTTGTTAGAAACCGAACACCAAAATACCAATACTAGTATTTTATTATTTAAGGCACTAGGTGGTAATTTAAATTAAAAATTATATTAAAGTTTAAAAAAAATGCGAGCTTTTAAGCTCGCATTTTTTGATTTTATTTAATAGCAAAAACTTGTGTCCAATACGGTCCTACTTTAGCGATCCCGGTTTGGTCAAAGTCACTGTTCATCATATTTTTACAATGGCCAACACTTTGTTTCCAACTGGTTACAACTTGCTGTGCCGTTTCTTGATTTTTGGCAATATTTTCTGCACAAGCTAACCAATGGTAACCAACCTTATCAATACGTTCACCAATGGTGCTTCCGTTAGATCCTTTGTGACTAAAAAAGTTAGCGTTATACATATCAACTGAATGAAGAATTGCAGCCTTATTGAGAGTTTCGTCCATTTTTAATGGAGCAACCGGCGGGTAATAAGTCGTACCACATTGGCAACCTTGAGTTCTAATATTATTTACTAGCCTAACAACTTCTGATAACGTTTTTTTGTTTTCTTCTACTGTTAACTCGATGGTATCTGAATAAATTTTAGTTACAAAACCACATAAAAAAATGGTGCTAATTATCAATTTTTGTGTAAGCATTTTAAATATTATTTTAAATCCTATTACTCCTACGTTTTATGTAATAGGATAACAAAATTATAAAAGAATTCTGCTTAAAAAATTGAAAGAAAATATTTAACACAGAAGTTAACATTACAATACACTCACGTTAAAAAGCGTTTCATTGATATATATTTAAAAAAGACAAATAATACTTCGTTATTATTAGATTTACTTAGTATTTAGAACGTAAAGCATTAAGGATAGAAGCTTTGCTTGAGCTCACGCCGAAGAGAAACGCAGGCGTAGCGAGTGCGCATAGCCTGACGCGCCCATGAAAAGGCGCGGAATGCCGAAAAAAATCTGATTATCAAAACATTACAATAGAAATTAAAAGTCTGTTTAATTTTAATGTATAGAATAGATAAAAACTATTATAAATGTTCTTTATGATAGAATAAATACTATCGTTTAAAAATTGAATTAATTGTGTGTGCAGTAAAATATATTTGCAATGTAGAAACAAGTACAATACATTAAAAATCTAATTTATGTTAAAAAAAGGTTTAGCTTTAGGTTTAGTTTTAGCGTCGACGTTTACGTTTGCTCAAACTTTAACTACTAATACGGGATCACCAGTTGGTGACAACCAAAATTCTAAAACTATTGGTAATAATGGCCAAGTTTTATTAGAAGATATACATTTAATTGAAAAGTTAGCAGCGTTTGACCGTGAGCGTATTCCGGAACGTGTAGTTCACGCTCGTGGAGCTGGAGCTTTTGGAGAGTTTGTTGCTGCGGCGGATTTTTCGGATGTTACTGCTGCTGGATTTTTATCACAAGCGGGTAAAAAAACACCTTTAATGGTTCGTTTCTCGACAGTTACTCACCAACAAGGTTCACCAGAAACGTACCGTGACCCACGTGGATTTGCTGTTAAATTTTACACAGAAGAAGGAAACTACGATTTAGTAGGTAATAACTTACCTGTTTTCTTTATTCGTGATGCGATCAAATTCCCAGACATGGTTCATGCCTTTAAACCTTCTCCATTAACAAACGGAGCTTCTGATCCAAATCGTGTATTTGACTTTTTTGCTAACGTACCAGAATCGACTCACATGTTAACATGGTTATTTTCTGATTATGGAACACCTGCAAACTACCGCGAAATGGTTGGTTCTGGAGTTCACGCATTTAAATGGGTAAACGACAAAGGAGAAGTTACTTATGTAAAATACTCTTGGAAACCAGCACAAGGAGAGCGTAATTTAACTGCTGATGAAGCGGCTAAAATTCAGGCTACACAAATTGAGCATGCTACTTTAGATTTATACAACGAAATTGAAAAAGGAAATTTCCCAAAATGGGATTTATACGTGCAAATGCTTAAAAAAGAGGATTTTGCTAAGTTAGATTTTAACCCAGTTGACGTAACAAAAGTTTGGCCAGAAAGCGTTGCTAAATTAGTTAAAGTGGGTACAATGACTTTAAATGCAAATCCAACTAACTATTTCCAACAAGTTGAGCAAGCAGCATTTTCACCTGGTACATTAGTTTATGGTATTGAGCCATCTGAAGATAAATTATTACAAGGTCGTTTATTTTCATATTTTGATACTCAACGTCACCGTTTAACAGGTAATTTCCAACAAATTCCGGTTAACGCACCTAAAAACAAAGTGACTACTTATAACCAAGATGGTTATATGTCATTACGTCCGCAAACAGGTGATGTAAACTACCAACCTTCTGAAAACAAACCACAGGTTAAAGAAGATACAAAGTTTAAATATTCAAAATCAGAATTTTTAGCTGGTACAACAACTACGCAAGCTACAATTGATAAAGAAAATAACTTTGCTCAAGCGGGTGATTTATACCGTTCTTTCTCTAAAAAAGATAAAGAAAACTTAATCAAAAACTTATCTGGAGCTTTAAATTCGGTTAAAAACAAAGTAATCGTTAAAAAAATGATTGCACATTTTTATCAAGCTGACGTTGAATACGGAACGCGTTTATTAAAAGCTACAAATTTAAAAGTTACTGATATTCAAGAATATATCAAAAAATAATTTGAAATCACACTAAAGGAGTGTTTAGGCACTCCTTTTTCAAAAAAAATAAAAAGTATGAGGAAGTTTGTTTTTACCCTACTCCTAAGTTTATCGTTTATAACAGTTCAGGCACAAGATATTTTTAATGCGGCAAGAAGCAATAATATTGCTGAATTACGAACACTTATTAGTAATAAAGTAAATGTAAATACACCTAATGAAAAAGGGTTTACACCGCTAATTTTAGCTATTTATAATAATAATTTAGAAGCTGCAAAATTACTTATTGAAAATGGAGCTGACGCTAATGCACAGGATCGCTCTGGAAACAATGCACTAATGGGCGCTATTTTTAAGGGGTATAATGACATGGCTAAACTATTAATTGAAAATAGTGCGGATGTTAACCAGACAAACTACAATGGTGCTACATCTTTAGTATTTGCTGCTACGTTTGGAAATGTAGAAGTTGTAAAACTTTTACTTGATGCTGGAGCTGATAAAACGATTAAAGATGGTAGAGGAAAAACAGCTTTCGATCATGCTACAATGCAAGAAAACAAGGATTTAATTTTATTATTAAAATAAAATTTTTAATAAAAAAAGGGAAAATGAGTAATTCATTTTCCCTTTTTTTTTATACTTTATACTAAATTTAGTTAAGCAAAAACTTATAAGTATTTTAAAACTTCTGCTTTTAAACGATCGTATTCACCTTGTAAAATCAAACCGTTGTCCAATAACTTTTTATAATTTTGAAGTTTTTCAAAAAGTTCATCTTTTGATAAATTCTCTAATGTTTTGGGAGCATTATTTAATGAAGAATCTGCAATAACCGTTACTTGCTCATAAGGCTCAATCGTTTCAACTTCGGCTACATAAACTGCATCATCACTAAAATCAGGTTCTTTTACAAATGTTTTAAAATCAAGTGTTTGATCCATTTCATTTTCTTGTGAATCAAACTCCAGTTCATCTACTTTTTCTTTCGTTTGCTTGGCCTCTATTAAAACTTCTTTAGCGTAAGTAAACAATTTTCGAGCTTGATTTTTAGGTAATTTATCAAGAGTTACAGTGATATCGTTTTTAGTTAAGAAGCTAAATTCGGCACCTAAAATTCCTTCTTTTAAAAAAGGAGATATTATACTTTCCCAATCGTAATCTAGCACATCTAATGATAAACCTAAATTTTTAGGTTTTAAAATTAAGATACGTTTATTTGTCAGTACAATACTGTCTGGAAATACTGTTAATACCGGATTTTTTTGCACAGCAATGTAACCTACTTCCTCATTTCGCATCAAAATATTTTCTAATTTCTCAGATATTTTTTCAATCGCTTTTGGATCTTGATCTTCGTTAAGTATCTTTTTTATATTCTCTAGCATCTTTTATTTTTTTGACAGTAATTCGGTTTGTGTTTTTTTGGGTAGACTTTTATAAACCAAAGTATAAGCGTCTTGAATCCAACACGAAATTAGTTTAAAATTTTTAAATTCTGACAATTCAACAGTAATCCAATGTTTTTTATTCATGTGATAACCCGGATGAACAAAAGTATAATTGGCTTTATAAAGCTCAACATTTTCGGGTAAGGCTTTTATGTTGATTTTAGGCGTTGCATTTTCCCAATCGGCAAGACTGGTCAATAAAAATATTTTTCCACCAATTCGAAACACAAGTGTATCCTGATCAAATGGTGTATCGTAGGTTACTGGACCTAACTTTTGGATAAATTCTTGTAAATCTAAAATATTCATATACAAAAAAACCCTCAATTTACGAGGGTTGTATTTATTTCATGCTCACAATACTATCTACTACATAAACCGAGTTGCCTCTCCATGGTATTGTATTGTGATATTCTTTATAATGTAAATCAAATAACTTACCGCTATTTATTTGCAATTGCTCAAAAACTTTTTTGTCTTGTACAGAAAATTCAAATTCGTAACTTGAAAAGCCACCAGCTTTAGTACCTCCAAATCCCTCTTGAATTAATTTCCCTTCGTATGTTTTAAAAACATTTCCTTTTTTAACCGCGTAATTTAAATATCCTGTTTTAACGCCTTCACCAAATACAAAGAAATATTTGTAATAAACAAAACCTGACACAGCGATCAATATGATGAAAATTATAGGAAATAAAATTTTTTTCATGATTACCTTTTTACCTTAATTATTTAATCTTTTTTTTAAAATTAAACGCTTCTCTTTTCTCAAAACGTTTAATACTTGATTTAAGTATGTTAAAACAAAAATAATAAAAATTAACAATAAGAAGCTTACTTAATTTAAAAGTATATTTTTTTATTTTATCAGAAATAGTAGTCTAAAAAGCATTTCGTCTAGTAAATATAACGTTTTGTCTAATATTCATATTTACACAAAATAATTTCATCATCTATTGGGTTTACTAAACAAATGAAATGTTTTAATATCATTAGAATTACATAATTTTTTCTTTTAAACTGTGTTTATTGACTTATTTTATAGACACAGTTTTTTTTTAGATGTTAAGTTTAGTTTATATATTTTGATTAAAAGCTTGGGGGTATTTTGGGGGTTAATTATTGTTTTTGCCTTTAATCAAAAAAAAAGGACTGATATTTCAGTCCTTTTTTTATTATTTTTTATTAGGAAACTTCCAAACAAAATTATCTGCCTTATCAATAGTAGCACCAAGCTCTACACAAATAATTTCTTCATATTCTTCAACTAAAGTCAACCAGTTTTTTTCGTTGAAATGACGTGTCATCGTATCAATATCATCAACTTCCCACGTACTTAAACCTTTATTTATCAACTCTTTTTTAACTTTTTCTAAATTTTGATTAAAAACATGAATGCCACTAACTTCTAATTTTGGACTTGTACAAATTATATAACCAAATTTAAAATCCTCATCTGCATAAAAAGTTAAACGCGCTTTATAATTATTATACAAATAAATCTTGTTTCCATCTTCATCCTCAAAAGACTTATTAGGTTTACCAAGAACATTTTCTACATCTTTAGCTTTCATTCCAAAAACCAAATCACCGATGCCTACAGACGGAAGTATTTTCATTTAAAGTAAAATTAAATTGATTATTATTTTTAACTTCGCAAAGGTACAATTTCAATACATTACAAAGCAACTATTTTAAAAAACTATAACCATATGGACGCTAATAAAGTTGACGATTTTTTATTTTCTCATGGAAAATATTTTGATCCGATAAACTACTCATACATCAAAAAAAAGTTATTAGAGGCTGACGACTCCTCATACTATCGTATCCTTAGCGAAAATTACCAAGATCCTACAATTTTATTAATTGCTTCTATTTTTATTGGAAACCTAGGAATAGATCGAATGATTATTGGAGACATCGCAATAGGACTTGCAAAACTTTTTACCTGCGGAGGTTTAGGTGTTTGGTATATTATTGATATCTTTTTGATTATGCGCGCCACTCGCGATAAAAATATGGAAAAATTAATGCGTCGTCTATAACAATGATTAAAGCTAAATATTTTTACATTTTTTTAGCACTCAGCAACCTACTTGCTTTATTTTGGATTTTTATAAACCTAATAAACTACGGTAAAAGTTCATTTTCACTTTCCGTTTGCATGGTAAAAAACATCTCGGGATATCCATGCGCAACCTGTGGCACAACCCGCTCCATCCTATCCTTTGTTTCCGGCGATTTTTCAATAGCATTCTTCCAAAATCCATTTGGAGTTTTAGCTAGTATAACCATATTCATTTTGCCTTTTGCGTTACTATTGGACCTATTCAGTCAAAAAAAAATACTGTACCATTTGTTTCATAAAATGTTAACTGCTTTAAATCAGTCAAAATATTGGATAAGCATCTTGACTTTTTTCTTGCTTTTATGGATTTGGAATTTATACAAACACTTTAATGATTTAGAAACATAAAACCCTATTTTTTTTAATAAATTTGTATAAAAATATTGATAATGGAAACTTTAAAAAATCAAAATGCAATAATTACTGGCGGGGGTCGTGGTTTAGGTAAAGCTACGGCATTAGCATTCGCTAAAGAAGGAATAAATGTTGCAATTACAGGACGTAACGAGGCTAATTTACAAGAAACTGTTTCGCAGTTACAAGCCCTTGGAGTTAAAGCTACGTATGCTGTTTTTGACGTGGCCGATTACGATCAAGTTAAAAACGGAATCGCTAAAATCATTCACGAGTTTGAGTCTATCGATATCTTAGTAAACAACGCCGGAATTGCTCAATTTGGTTCGTTTTTAGACATGGATCCAAAAACTTGGGTGGATATTGTGAACACAAACCTTTTGGGAGCTTACTACGTAACTCGTGAGGTTTTACCTACTATTATTGCAAACGGAAAAGGCGACATCTTTAACGTATCATCAACTGCTGGGTTAAACGGTGGCGCAGGAACATCGGCTTACTCGGCTTCAAAATTTGGTTTAATTGGCCTTTCAGAGTCAGTAATGCGCGAAGTTCGAAAACACAACATCCGTGTGTGCACGTTAACACCTTCTACAATCGCGTCGGACATGTCTAAAGAATTAAATTTAACAGACGGAAATCCAGAATCGGTTTTACAACCCGAAGATTTTGCTGATTTAATTGTTGGAACCTTAAAATTACCACGTAGAGCCTTATTAAAATCAGCTTCTATTTGGTCTACAAATCCGTAATTTGGCACTCTTTTGCTTAATATACTAACCTCTCCTAATTTATTTTGAGAGGTTTTTTTATGGGTGTTCCGTGGCTTTTATTGGCCACGTCGCGCTTTACGCTTTATCTTTTATTACACGCTTCGGATGCCTCAGCGAATAATAAAAGGATATCGCTGCAATCGCTAACACGCTAGCGCTAAATATTTTTAAAACGCCAAAAGCATTTACAAAAAAAACCGCCGTTAAACCAAAGTTTAACGGCGGTTTTTTTATACTATAAAATGCAATTACGAAGTAACTACAAATAATGTTGGGTTAGGGATTGTAGCAATTGTTTGAGCACATTTTGTAACGCAGTGAAAAAATTGCGAGTGCGAAAAGCCCGACGCGCCCACGAAAAGGCGCGGAACCCCAAAATTATTCGAAAATGGTATGGTTATACGCTCCTGCATCGGGAGTGGTTGTAGGTCTTGGGTTTCCTAAAATATCAAATCCCGAATGCGAAAAATTACCTCCAATTGCATTGGCATGCGAATCGTCGCCAATTATAAGTTCGTTTTTTTGTGCGTTTTTAAATTTTGGTGTTTTGTTATTGCTTTTAGAGATTACGTTGTTTACATAATCCGTTGTGTTCGCTAAAGGATAAAGCACGTTGTTGCTGTATTGACCATAGTCTGAAAAACGAATTAGGTTGTTTTGAAAATTAAAATTGAAATTGGTGTTCCCTTCTTTAGCAAAAGATAACGCATAAGTTGCTGAGCCGTAAATAATGCTGTTTGTAAAATTGGCTTGTGTTAAAGCAAACTGCGAACTGCCATCGCCGTTATCCATTACAATTGAGGTGGTATTACCCGCTGTTCCGTAATTAGAAAATGTGCAGTGGTTAAAATTATAGTTTCCGCCAAGGTTTATAGCTAAACTGGCTTTTCCTAAATTGTTTGTAACTACGTTTTCGCCCAAAACGGTAGCATGACGGGCTAAAATTCCGTAATGTGTGTGGTTGTAAAGTTGTACGTTATACAAGGTGTTTGTGTTGTCCTCTAACAACAATCCCATAGTTGCATTTTTAATAATGGCGTTACTTATCTGTGCGGTACTACCCGATGTCATCCAAATAGTTCCCCATTGTCCGGCAACGTTTTCGAACATAGGTTCTAAACGATTACTTTGCATAACCACAGGATTAGCAACCGTTCCGTTAACTTGTAAGGTTGCGTTTTGAGCTGCAATTATGCCCGATCCGTAATGAAAATGTATTTGTGCGCCCTCGTTTATTACCAAGGTTTTGTTATTAGGTATGGCAGCATAACCATAAATAACGTAAGGTTTGCTGTTGTTCCAAACAAGTTCGTTTCCGTTTTCGGGATCGTTTTCATCTAAAACAAATCCGTAAATTGGATCCTCTCCTAATAAAATATGTTCGTAGGTATTGTCTGTAAAACGTTTGGGATATAAAAAATAAGCATCCTTAACTAAAGTTACTAAATCTACCTTTTGGTAATTAATGCCATAATCAAACTCGATCATATCGGTATATAAAAAATCGGCATTTGGGTTTTGATATTCGTTGTAATCAATGGTTGTTTCAACAAAAATAAACATGCTGTCTTTTGCTAACAACTCAACATTCTGAAACACTTTTCCAGGCATTCCATCAACCATTAATCTATATTTTGAGCTTTCGCCTTTAGATAATCGAACACTCGGGATATTAATATCTTTGCTAGATCGATTGTAAACTTTTAAACGATAAGTACTTGATCCTAAATTTGAAAAAACAGTATCAAGATACACCGTGTCTTTTGAGAACTCAAGATTTCCGGTACTTGGTTCAAACTCAAAATCGTCGCGGCACGATGTAAATATAATTCCGGCTAATACCGTTAAAATGAAAAATAACTTTCTCATAATTTATGTTAAAAATTGCTTGGCTAATTTAATCAAAAATAAACTAACATAGATTAACTTGTTTATAAATTAGCTTTGCTAAATTTGTAAAGAACAGACAAAATATTGAAAATATGATCTACGATAAAGAAACAATTTTAAAAATGTGTAAAAAAATGTGTGCAAACACATTGATGGAGACTTTACAAATTGAGTTTATTGATGCGGGCGACGATTTTTTAAAAGCGCAAATGCCTGTAACCCCAACGGTACACCAACCTATGGGACTTTTACACGGTGGTGCAAGCGTTGCTTTAGCAGAAAGTGTTGGTAGCGCTGCTTCTATATTTTTTGTAGATCATGAAAAGTTTGAGGTTCGAGGGATTGAGATATCAGCTAATCACGTAAAAGCAAAACGCGACGGAATGGTTTATGGAACAGCCAGAATTGTTCACCAAGGAAAAAGCATACATTTATGGGAAATTAAAATTACAGATGAAAACGACAATTTAATTTCTGTTTGTAAATTAAGTAATATGATTATTCCAAAACGTCCAAGATGATAAAAATTGAACATTATTTAAATAACCATCTCGAGGAGAGTTTGCCTTTTGTGTTGTATGCAAAACCAAACTCCAATGCAGTAATTGGCTATTTTCAGCAAGATTACGAAATATACACCACCGACGATTATTTAGACAAAGGTTTTGTTTTTGCACCTTTTACTAGCGATGAAAATATTTTTTTTCCTATCGAAAATTGTGAGATTGTAATTGATGACATTAGTGATTTAGATGTTGATTTCGCGAATTTTGAAGATCAAATCCCAAATGACGAAACAAAAATTAAACATCAAAACTTGGTTTTAAAAGGAATTGAAGCCATAAATACACAACAAGTTAAAAAAGTTGTTTTGTCACGCAAAGAAACAATTACTATAGACAACATCAATTTCATGTTGTTTTACAAACGTTTACTAAAAGCGTATCCAACAGCTTTTCGTTATTTGTTTTTTCATCCACAAGTTGGTTTTTGGATGGGCGCAACACCCGAGCAATTATTAAAACAACAAAATAATAAAATATACACAGTTGCTTTAGCAGGAACACAAGTAAAACCAAGCATTGACCAAGTAGTTTGGCAAGAAAAAGAAAAGGATGAACAAAAAATAGTAACCGATTTTATTATCGAAAACTTACAACCTTTTACAAGCGAAATTAAAATTACCGAACCATATACAACACAAGCAGGAACACTTTTTCATATTAAAACCGATATTACGGCAACTTTAACCTCGCCCAATTATTTTGTAAACGCTTTAAAAGCTTTACATCCAACACCCGCTTTATGTGGTATGCCAAAAAAAGAAGCTCAAAAATTTATAATCGAGAACGAAGGTTATGATCGTGAGTTTTATTCAGGATTTTTAGGCGAATTGCATTTTGATGCGCAAACAAAATCTTACAACACATCCGATTTGTTTGTCAATTTACGTTGTATGCAATTAGAGTACAACCAAGTACATTTATATTTAGGTGGTGGAATAACAGCACAAAGCAACCCCGAGGCCGAGTTTTACGAAACCGTAAACAAATCAAAAACTATTAAAAAAGTATTAGGATAATGAAATTAGATATATTAGCCTTTGGCGCACATCCAGATGATATTGAATTGGGTTGCGGAGCAACGATTGCTAAAGAGGTAGACTTAGGAAAAAAAGTCGGAATTGTAGATTTAACACGTGGTGAACTTGGAACACGTGGTTCGGCCGAAATTCGTGATGCGGAAGCAGCAGCAGCAGCAAAAATTTTAGGAATTCATGCTCGTGAAAATTTAGAGTTTCGTGACGGATTTTTTGTAAACGACGAAAAGCATCAAATCGAAATCATTAAAATGATTCGAAAATACCAACCCGAAATTGTACTTTGTAACGCCGTTGACGATCGACATATTGATCACCCAAAAGGATCAAAATTAGTTTCAGACGCTTGTTTTCTTTCTGGATTACGTCGCATCGAAACCCAAATTGATGGAATAAATCAACAAGCTTGGCGACCAAAATTAGTGTACCACTACATACAATGGAAAAACATAGAACCCGATTTTGTAGTTGATGTAACCGGATATATGGACACAAAAGTAAAAGCAGTGATGGCATACAGCTCACAATTTTACGACCCAAATTCTAAAGAACCCGTATCGCCAATTGCATCAAAAAACTTTTTAGACAGCATTACCTATCGAGCACAAGATTTAGGACGATTAATATTTAAAGATTATGCCGAAGGTTTTACAGTTGAAAGATATGTGGCTATCAATAGCTTAGATAATTTGATATAAAATTCTTTCAAAAAAAACCAAAAAAGCCTTGTAAAGTATAGATTTTACTGTATATTTGCACTCGTCAAAAACAAGGCAATATACGGTGATTGTAGCTCAGTTGGTTAGAGCGTCGGATTGTGGTTCCGAAGGTCGCGGGTTCGAGACCCGTCTTTCACCCAAAAGTTTCAAGATAACTTTAAAAATCTTACACGGTGATTGTAGCTCAGTTGGTTAGAGCGTCGGATTGTGGTTCCGAAGGTCGCGGGTTCGAGACCCGTCTTTCACC
>CANRKI010000070.1 GCA_947631175.1 uncultured Flavobacterium sp. | reverse complement strand
GAGTCCGATAGAATATCGAACTCATTTTTATAATAATTAATTTTTTAATCTGTCCAAACTTTTGGGTGCAGTCCAAACCAGATAAGCTTTTTTTATCTTTACAAAAAGCCAATCTATTATAGATTAATATTTAAATTAAACCTCATGAAAAAAATTATAGCTATAGCAGTTCTTTCCGTTTCTTTATTTTCGTGTTCTAAATCGGTTAACAAACAAGACTTAAAATATTTAAATGGTTTTTGGGAAATCGAAAAGGTTAAAAACGCTGACGGAGTTGAGACTGATTATAAAATTAACTTGACAGTAGATAAATTTGAGTTAGACTCTTTAAAACTAGATAAAGGAATACGTAAAAAAGGAATGCCTCAATTTGACGGTAAATATTTAACGAATGGTATTGAAGAGAAATTCTATATCTCTGATTCGTTAGGTGTAATTAAATTGAATTATATTACGGATTACGCCAAATGGTCAGAACAAGTTTTAGAGATTACTCCTACAACTTTTGTAGTGATAAATGAAAATGAAGTTACATATTTTTATAAAAAATATGAGGCGATAAATATTGAAAAGTAACATGGCAACAAATAAAAAGTTTACCGATAGAAGACGTTCGTTAAACAACGAAGAAAGCTCTATTTCTGATGTTTTAAAGCTTTTTATGGAGCAAAATAAAAAACTATCTAAAGGAATTACAAAAAATAATATTAAAGATACTTGGCAAAAGGTAATGGGACCTGGAGTTTGTAGTTATACACGAAGTATACAATTAACAGGAAATACAGTTTACGTTGGACTTACTTCGGCTATTATTAGAGAAGAATTAAGTTATGGTCGTCAAAAAATTATAAAAATGCTTAATGAAGATTTAGGTGAAAATATTATAAAAGATATTGTTTTTAGATAAAAAAATCCGATTCGTACGAATCGGATTCTTTGATTTTATCAATAAAATTGATTAGAATTGCTCTCTACCAGCAAAGTGGAAAGCACCTTCAATAGCAGCGTTTTCGTCGCTATCAGAACCGTGAACAGCATTCTCACCAATAGATTTAGCGTATTTTTTACGGATAGTTCCTTCTGCAGCATCTGCTGGATTTGTAGCACCAATTAAAGTTCTGAAATCTTCAACAGCGTTATCTTTTTCTAAGATAGCTGATACAATTGGACCTCTAGACATAAATTCAACTAATTCCCCATAGAAAGGTCTTTCAGCGTGAACAGCGTAGAATTTTTGAGCGTCTGCAACTGTTAATTGAGTTAATTTCAATGCTACGATTCTGAAACCAGCTTCAGTAATCATGTTTAAGATCCCACCAATATGACCAGCTTCAACTGCGTCAGGTTTGATCATTGTGAAAGTTCTATTACTTGCCATTATAAATGTATTTATTTTGATGCAAAAGTAAAATTTTATTATAATATACTCTGCAATTTTTTTAATTATTTTTTGGTGTTTTTTACAACTCTTACCCCATAATATCCGTTTGAGTCTCTTTGGAAAACATTTGAACGGTTTGCATTACGTAAAAAAGCATCCATTGTATCCCAACTACCACCTCTAATACATCTGTTTACCCCTTTTTCTGGACCTCTTGGATCATTGTTTTCTCCGTAGTTGTAATAGTACTCGTTGTACCAATCCCAACACCATTCCCAAACATTTCCTGTCATATCATAAATCCCTAATTCATTAGGCATTTTTGTACCAACAGTTCTTGGGCTTTTTCCAGAATTTTTGCCATACCAGCTGATTAATTCTAGGTTATTGTGACCAGAGTATTCAGTGTGTCTTGATTTATTACCTCCTTTTGCTGCATATTCCCATTCAGCCTCAGTTGGTAATCTAAATCCATTTTTATCAAAGTCACAATGTATTTGTCCGTTTTTTATAGAATATACAGGATCTAAAAAGTTTTTCTTACTTAACCAATTACAAAACCAAATAGCATCTTCCCATGTTACATTAGTAATAGGAAAGTCGTCATTAAGTCCCCATCTTTGTTGTGGAGGCATTTTCATGTTTTTATTTTCTTTAACAAAAGTACTCCATTCATAAACTGTTACTTCGTATTTGCTCATTTCAAAACTTGATACTGTCACTTCGCGCGCATCAAATTCGTCTTTCTCAGCTTTTGCATCGGATTTGATAGAGCCCATTTTATAGGTTCCTCCTTCTACGTAAACCATCTCAGGTTTAAAAGTTGCAAATTTTTGTCCTAATGCAGTAGTTACTGAGGCTAAGACTGTAAATAACAAATTAAGATATAGTTTTCTCATCAAATTTTAATTTTATTACGGTTGTTTCGGGCTTATTAATACAAAGTTAATATTTTAATATGATTTACGAAATAACATTTGTCATAAAAAACAATTTTTATTATATCGATTTCTTATATTTTGATTATTTTGAATCCTGATTTTAACGGATTTATCTCTTTTTTTATTGTTTCTATTAAATTTTTTTCACAATCAATATAAAATTGTGCAAAATTCTGTTTGCGCTCTTGCAAGCTCTCTCCCGGAAAGAGTTCTTCTTTTAAATTTAAAACGCGTTGTATTTTATCATTTAATTGTAACTTCTCAGCACGAATTAATTTCTTCTCTAAATTATTCAACCCTTTTATTTGTTTAGTATATTGTGCATCCAAAGCATTTTTAAAGCTTTTATCTGTTTTCTCTGCAACTATTTTTAATGCATCAAATTGATTGGCTAATTGTGTTTTTAATTTTGTGAAATCTAACAAGTTACTTGAATATTGTTTTACTTTAAGTTTTGTTAGTTCTGTATTGTTTAAAAACAATTCCGCATAAGAAATATTTAAATTCTGAATTTTCTGATCTATTTTTTCAGAAACTAATACAACCGAATCTCGGTGTATTAATATTGGAAACGTGGTGTTAAATGCATTAAAGCTTGATTTTAACTCTAACCAATAGGCTAATTCGCCGCCGCCGCCTACATAAGCTAAGTTCGGTAAGATCGTTTCTTGGTAAAGCGGTCTTAGAATAGCATTTGGACTAAACTTTTCAGGTGCTTCGTCAATTAATTTCATGATTTCAGAAGCCGTAAAGCTGTAATTTGTATTTAATACCTTGTATTGGTCATTATCTTTAACAATTCGTTCTCTTATACCTTTATCTATATAAAATAAATTAATTTCTCGTGGATTAACCTGTACGAAATAATTTTTTAGATATTGTTTTGTCTGTGTAATATTGGTATTTAATACTTGATCAAAAAGTTCTTTTTTCGCAACTTCTTTAAAACTATTTTTCAAAATTACATCATCACCATTTACAATTACTATGCCATAGTTTTTGAAAAGTTCATTTGTTAAGTGAAAGGTAGCCGCTGTTAAGGTGTTGTTTTTTATGTAGGATTCTGAAAATAAATCTTTTAGTTTTTGGGCTTTTTCTCCTTTTCCAAATATAATAGAAATTAAATCATTTATTTTATCTAATCCCTCCGTTTCAAATTTACCAACTGGACCTGTTTGATTGCTTTGCCATTGTATTTTTTTATCTCTAAAATTAAAATGGTTTATTTCTTCAAAGTCATGATCCTCGGTCGCCATCCAAAACACTGGAACAAAATTATATTCTGGATATTCTGTCTTTAGTGATTCTGCTAAATTAATAACAGATAATATTTTATAGATGTAGTATACTGGGCCAGAAAATAGATTTAACTGATGACCTGTTGTAATAGTGAATGTATTTGCTAAAGCAAGTTTGTCTATATTTTTTTGGGTAGCTTCGCTTATATTTTTATTAGAATATTGTTTTTTTAGGGCAATTATTAGCTGCTCTCTTTTTTGTTCAGAAAAGTTGCTTTGTTTTTCAATTAACTGCTCTTTAAAATTTTCTATAGAAGCAAAACGATGATACAAAGGCTTTATAGCCTCTTCTTCATTTAAATAATCTAGCATTAATTTACTGAAGTATCCGCTTTCATTATGCGATATAAAATCTACAAGCATATTGTATTAGATGTTTTTTTGTAAAAGTACATAAAATTATACGGAACTTATTTAAAACACACCTTAATCTTATAATAAATAATGTGCGAAACATATTTTTTAAAGTACCTTTGCGGTTTAATATTTGCTTTATTTTGAAAGATTTTGTTTTAATTACGCCACCTTTTACACAGTTAAATACACCATATCCGGGCACTGTTTATTTAAAAGGTTTTTTTAATACGATTAATATAAGCTGCTTTCAGGCCGATTTAGGCTTGGAGGTTATTTTAGATATTTTTTCAAAAAACGGATTACAAGATATCTTTGATAATGCTAAAACGTATGCAAACAGTAATGAAATAAGCGAAAATGCAACTAGAATTATTTCGCTAGAAAAAAAATATATTGATACCATCGAGGTTGTTATTGCTTTTTTACAAGGTAAAAACCAAACCGTGGCGCGATTAATTAATCAGGGACGTTTTTTGCCAGAGGCTTCTCGATTTCAGACAATTTCTGATTTAGAGTATGCTTTTGGACTGATGGGCAATCAAGATAAAGCCAAATATTTAGCAACTCTTTATTTAGAAGATTTATCCGATTTAATTCAGGAATGCGTAGATCCTGATTTTGGATTTTCGCGTTATGCCGAACGTTTAGGTCGAAGTGCAAATTCTTTTGATGAGTTGTATCTGAGTTTGCAGCAAAACAATTCTTTTATTACGAACTTGACCATTAAGCGTCTTGAAAATATTGTAAAGCAACAGCAACCTAAAATTGTTGGTTTTTCGGTTCCTTTTCCCGGAAATTTATTTAGTGCTTTTGCTTGTGCTAAATATATAAAACAAAATTATCCGGATGTTAAAATCGCTTTAGGTGGCGGATTTGCTAATACCGAGCTTCGTTCTGTTTCAGACAAACGTGTTTTCGAATTTTTTGATTTTATTTCTTTAGATGATGGGGAAATTACAAACGAGTTAATTCTTAACTACGTTACTGGTAAATCAACAAGTTTAAAACGTACGTTTATATTAGAGAGCGAAAAGGTTGTTTATAAAAATGATGCCACTCAGCCCGATTATAAAATGGCAGCTTGCGGAACGCCCGATTATTCGGATTTATTGTTAGATCAATATATTTCGGTTATCGAAGTAACCAATCCAATGCACAGTTTATGGAGCGACGGTCGATGGAATAAGTTAACCATGGCTCACGGATGTTATTGGGGCAAGTGTACTTTTTGTGATATATCTTTAGATTATATTAAGGTTTATGAACCCATTGCGGCTAAAATTTTAGTTGATCGTGTGGAGCAATTAATTGCAGAAACAGGAGAACGTGGATTTCATTTTGTTGATGAAGCTGCGCCGCCTGCATTAATGCGTGAATTTGCTTTAGAGATTTTAAAACGTGATCTAGTTATTACTTGGTGGACGAATATTCGTTTTGAAAAAAGTTTTACTAAAGATTTATGTTTACTGTTAAAAGCCTCTGGATGTATTGCCGTATCGGGTGGTCTAGAGGTTGCATCAGATCGATTATTGGATTTGATTAAAAAAGGCGTTTCTGTTACGCAAGTAGCAAAGGTTACACACGATTTAACGCAGGCTGGTATAATGGTACACGCCTATTTAATGTATGGCTACCCAACACAAACCAATCAAGAAACTATAGATTCACTCGAAATGGTTCGCCAATTATTTGAATTGGGAATTGTGCAATCTGGTTTTTGGCATCAATTTGCTTTAACAGCGCATAGCCCTATTGGGATTAATCCAGAAGAATTTGGAGTATTGCCAGAATATAAAGAAATTACCTTTGCAAATAATGATATTGATTTTAAAGATAAAACTCAAATCAATCATGCAAAATTTTCGTTTGGATTAAAAAAGGCACTTTTTAATTATATGCACGGTCAATGTTTTGATTTTGATTTGCAAGAATGGTTTGATTTTAAGATTCCTAAAACAAAAGTTGATCCCGATTATATTTATAATGCCATCCAAGATAAAGAGCAAGATTTTAAACTAAGTTTAAATAAAAAAATACTTTGGATAGGTTTACCAATTACTTATACTAATCAAACGGTTCATAAAAAAGGTCGCGTTTTTGAAAATATTGAACTTAATATTCATGGAGTTGATATTTATGAACAAGTAAGTTTAGATAGGTTGCAAGGTGAGTGGTTTTTGAGTGTACTTAACTCTCAAAAAACAATATCTTTAAGTGCTTTGAAAGCCGATTTTGAAGCTCAGAATTTTGAAGATGATTTTGAGATTTTTTGGTTTTCTAAAGCAATTCAGAAAATAAAGAAGACCGAACTTTTGTTGGTGATATAAAAAAAAGGAACTGCTTATATTAAGCAGTTCCTTTTTTTATTTTCCAAGAATTTCTTTAACCCAATCGTTATATGATTTTCCTGCAAGTACTTCTTTTAAATGTGCTTCAGAAGCATCAACTCCAGAAGCAGTTTCAATCTCTTTTAATTTTTTGTATAAAGGATCGAATGTGTTTTTTACTACATCGTCAGATATAGATCTACGTATACCACTATAATGCGTTATTTTTAAATCGGTATTTTTAACAAAATCAAAGTCAGTTACTACCCAATAGTATTCACCTGTTTTTGACATGTTTTTTACCACAGCATTAATGTTTTCATATTTTTTTAAATGTTCCCAAAGTACTTTAAATATTACGCTTGGCATATCTGGATGACGAATAATATTGTGCGGTTTCCCAATTAATTCATCTTCTGTGTAACCTGCAACTTTAATGAAGTTTGCGTTGCAATATTCAATTGTACCAGATAAATCAGTTTTAGACATTAGCATTTTTGACTTATCCCAATTTACTTCTTGGTCAATCGGTGTAGGTTTATTACTCATAATTTTCTCTTTTAAAATATATTTTATTGATTGTATTTAGATTAAAAAAACTTACAATATTTGTGTGGCAATTGTTATTTAGTCATTAACGTATGTTGTTTTGCAAATATTGTATAAAAAGTAAATATATAATGTAAAAAGTTAATAATTAAATTTTTACTTGTAAATAATACATTTATAAAATTAAGAAAATTATGATTTAAGCTAACAAAAAATTAAATATACGTTTTTAATTATTTTGCAGGCTCTCCATATAAGTCAAATTCGGTAGCATCAAAAATAGTAATATAAGCAAACTCTCCAGTTTTTAAATAATGTTTAGTAGCATCAATTAAAACTTCGTTATCTACGTCTGGTGAGTCAAACTCGGTACGAGCTACAAAATACTGGCCTTCTTTTCTGTCGATAATACATTTAAAAGTTTGTCCAATTTTTTCTTGATTTAATTCCCAAGAGATTTGAGCTTGAATGTCCATAATTTGGTTTGCACGATCTTGTTTTACTTCTTCTGGAACATTGTCTTCTAAAGTGTAAGCATGTGTGTTTTCCTCATGTGAGTATGCAAAACAACCTAAACGTTCAAAACGCATTTCTTTCACCCAATTTTTTAGAATTTCAAAATCTTCTTCCGTTTCACCAGGATATCCAACAATTAATGTTGTACGAATTGTCATTCCTGGAACTGCTGTTCTAAAATCCTTTAATAATTGTGTTGTTTTTTCGTATGTTGTTCCACGACGCATTGATTTTAGAACACTGTCCGAAATGTGCTGTAATGGAATGTCGATGTAGTTACAAATTTTAGGTTCGCGATTCATTAATTCTAATACATCCATCGGGAAACCTGTAGGGAAGGCGTAATGTAAACGAATCCATTCGATCCCTTCAATTTTTGCTAAATTCTCTAGTAATTCAGCTAAATTTCTTTTTTTGTATAAGTCTAATCCGTAGTAGGTTAAGTCTTGTGCAATTAAAATTAATTCTTTAACTCCGTCACGTGCTAAACCTTCGGCTTCTTTTACTAATTTTTCGATTGGTTGTGAAACGTGTTTTCCGCGCATAATTGGAATAGCACAGAATGAACATGGTCTATCACATCCTTCAGCAATTTTTAAATAAGCGTAATTTTTTGGAGTAGTTGTTAAACGTTCTCCTAATAATTCATGTTTATAATCAGCGCCTAATGCTTTTAGTAATAAAGGTAGGTCTGTTGTTCCAAAGTATTGGTCTACGTTCGGAATTTCGGCTTCTAAATCTGGTCTGTAACGTTCTGATAGACATCCTGTAACAAAAACTTTATCAACAATTCCTTGTTCTTTTTTGTCTACGTATTCTAAAATAGTATTTACAGATTCTTCTTTCGCGTTATTTATAAACCCACAAGTGTTAATTACTACAATGTTTCCTTCACGTTCTGCCGGAGCTTCGTGTTCTACATCTTTTCCACTTGCTTTAAGTTGTCCCATTAACACTTCACTATCGTAAACGTTTTTAGAGCAGCCTAAGGTTATTACATTTATTTTATTCTTTTTTAAAGACTTGGTTCTCATAGATATAAATTCTTCTCTGATTATAAGAGCGTGCAAAATTACACTTTTAGTGGTTGTGTTACAAATGTTTGTGAGTATTTTGTATAAAAAAAGACTACCTTTTGTTTTAAGATAGTCTTTTTGATTTTTTTATTAAAAATTAACTGTATAAGTTAAGGTAACTGCGTGATTGTTATTTTTAATGTTAGAAGTATTACTCCAATTGTTTGAAATAAATTCTTCATTAAAATTGCGATCTGTGAATGCATAAGCTAAATCTAATTTAGAAACGCCAAAATTATATCCAATACCACCCGAAATTGTTGATGTGTCTTTGTTAGGAGCTAATCTTGTGTCTTTATATGGCGATTCGATTAATCTATATCCAGCTCGTAAAGCAACTTTTTTAATGGCATACTCTGTTCCTATACGGTACTCATAAGTTCGTTCTAAATTTTCTTTAAAGAAGTTGTTTATCTCGTTGTATCCGTTAGATGTGTATTCCGTTTTACTTAAATTGGTTGTGGTAATATCAGCACTAATCAACCAGTTTTTTCCAATAATCCCAGCAATACTTCCTGTAAATTTACTTGGTGTTTTAAATTTATAAGAATCAAAAATTGTTGTATAGTTTGGATATATTGAATTGCTTAAAAATGTATCAGGATCTACTTCTTCTGTTCTTATTGTGTAAATACCTTGTTGCATTTCATCTGTAAATTTATACCATGTAGGAGAGGCGTATGCAAATCCAAATCTAAAATTATTATTTACTCTGTAAATTGCACCCAAGTCTAAGCTAAAACCACCACCTGTTGTGTATATGTTGTTATCAAAATAAATTTCGTTTACTGTTCTTCCGGTGTCGTAAAGTCCATTATTGCTTTCGGCTATGGTGAACGTTTTTTCAGAATTACTTATATGAGCATTTAAATTCATCCCTAAAAAAAGTTTGTTTTTAATTGCTGCAGCAAAGTTAAATTGCAGTTTCGAGTTAAATCCTTTTTGATTCACTAATTTAGCTTGTCTGTGTGTCACACCTGTAGGAACGTTAGTGTAATATTCTCCAGCATTGTCATCGTAATCTAATACGTATGAGTTATAACCAAGCCACGCTTGTTGATCGGCAAAGTTTCCAAAATCACTAAAATTGTAATCAGCAGCATAGTCTATAGGAAAAACACCAATTCCATTTGTTCCATTGGCATAATCTAAAAAATATTGATCAATTGCTGATTCGTTTGAAGTACCGCTAAAATTATATTTGTTTTTAAAATTACTGTTGTTCTCGTAATTAAGAGAAACAGCAATTTTATTTATTGTGTTTTCTGGGTTTGAAAAAACTAAAACGGCACCTGCTTGATTAATATCAAATGAATTAGAATTTCTTTTAGTAAGTTCACCATTATAATTCGCTTCGTTTTTATTGTTGTCATATTTTAACGAGAACGAAGCTGTATTGTAATTAAAGAATAAAGATCCTGCAGGGTTGATTCCAATAGCAGACATATCTCCGCCAACAGCTCCAAACGCACCAGCCATCCCATTAAAGCGTGCCGTTCCGTTTAGTTGTTTGTCAGTATATTTCAATCCTTCACTAGGAGTTATAGATTGTGCAAAAGCGTTTACACTAATTAGTAAGGATACAATGAAAGCATATTTTTTCATGACTATTTTTTTTAAATTAAATAATTAACGTCTTCCACCTCCAGATGAACCTCTACCCATGCTTCCGCCTCCGCCTCCGCCAAAACTTCCACCTCGGCTAGGTGATGAGGATGGACTATAACTTCTTGAAGGGGTCGAACTTCTGTCAAAACTTTGATTTCTGCTTGGCGTTGTTGTATTCCCTCTTTGTATTGAATTGTTTTGATAAGAGTTGTTACGAACAGCAGGAGCGTTATTGTTATTTCTTATCGTATTATTTCGAATTGATTGATTTCTTGTAGAAGAATCATTTCTATTAATTGTATTTTGTTGATTTTGACTTCTAGTGATGTTGTCTGGGTTTCTTAAAATCACTTGTCTAGATACACCATTTTCACGAACAGTTGTAACTCTTCCTGTATTACTTCTATTGATGGTATTATTTCTAGTTGCAGATGTGTTTCTTACTCCATTGTTTCTTGCAACGTCGTTTCTACCGCCATATTGATTATTTCTAACCACACCCATTCTGTTTCCATTTCCTCTAATTACATTGTTTGGTCTGTAATACGATCCGTAATATGATCCATAATAACCACCGTAGTATCCGCCATAGTAATAAGGTGAATTCCAACCCCAACCATAATATGGACTATGATAACCTGCATAATAATAGTTGTTATAAGGATAACCCCAATAGTTGCCATAACGGTAAGGTCTGTTCCAACCCCATCCCCAATAATTATTCCAACCGCCATAATAGTACGGATAACCACTGTCGTAAACATTTACTGTAACACTTGTGCTGTTTTGTCCCCAATTTCCATAACGTTCAGCATAGTTTTGGTTATCTGCAATATAGATGATATCATCCTCAGTATACAGTTCTTGGTTTTCATTCTCCGAAGTGTAATTGTCTACATCTGTAAAAACAGTAAAGTCATTTTTTCCTTCAGAAAAATAAGTTTCATATTTGTTGTTAGGATCAACACTTTGTGTTGAGACAACTTTAACCCGTTTAGGAGCAGGTTGTACATCCGAATTGTAAATCCCGTCATTTTCGTAATATGAATTGTTTTGATAGGATCCACATGAAGCCAACAAACCACCAGCGATAGTTGCTAGACTTAAGAATTTAATATTAAAGTTTAAATTTTTCATATTACTAATATTTTAATTGTTGATGAATGTAAAATTAATTAGTTTTGTCAAAACTTTTATTAGTATAAAGTTAAACAATTTTTGTGCCAAAAATATAATATAAATGGGTAAAAACTTAACAACTCGATCAGAAGATTATTCTAAGTGGTATAATGAACTGGTTGTAAAAGCTGATTTAGCTGAAAATTCAGGCGTTAGAGGATGTATGGTTATTAAACCATACGGCTATGCAATTTGGGAAAAAATGCAAGCACAATTAGATAAAATGTTCAAGGAAACTGGACATGAAAATGCTTATTTTCCGCTGTTTGTGCCCAAAAGTATGTTCGAGGCCGAAGAAAAAAATGCTGAAGGTTTTGCTAAAGAATGTGCAATTGTAACACATTATAGATTAAAAAACGACGAAAATAATAAAGGAAAATTAATTGTTGACCCTAATGCAAAATTAGAAGAAGAATTAATTGTTCGTCCTACTTCCGAAGCTATTATTTGGCCAACCTATAAAAAATGGATTAACTCGTACAGAGATTTACCATTGCTAATTAACCAATGGGCAAACGTAGTTCGTTGGGAAATGCGTACACGTTTATTTTTACGTACTGCTGAGTTTTTATGGCAAGAAGGACACACGGCTCACGCTACACAACAAGAAGCTTTAGCCGAAGCGCAACAAATGCACCAAGTATACACAGATTTTGTACAAGGATTTATGGCAATTCCTGTGATTAAAGGTGCTAAAACGGAAACTGAACGCTTTGCTGGTGCGGTTGAAACTTTTACTATTGAAGCTTTAATGCAAGATGGTAAAGCTTTACAAGCTGGAACGTCTCACTTTTTAGGTCAAAACTTTGCCAAAGCCTTTGATGTTAAATTTGCGAATCAAGAAGGTAAATTAGAATATGTTTGGGGAACATCATGGGGCGTTTCTACACGTTTAATGGGAGCCTTAATTATGACACATTCTGATGATAATGGTTTAGTTTTACCTCCAAATTTAGCACCTATACAAGTTGTTATTGTTCCTATTCATAAAACAGATGAACAATTAGACGAAATATCTACACAGGTTAACGAATTAGTTAAAAACCTACGTAAATTAGGAATTTCAGTTAAATACGATAATCGTACAAACCTAAAACCAGGATTCAAGTTTAACGAATATGAATTAAAAGGTGTGCCTGTACGTATTGCAATTGGTCCTAAAGACTTTGAAAATGGTACATACGAGGTAGCTCGTCGTGATACTTTAACGAAAGAAATTATTTCTAAAGAAGGAATCGAAACATATATTCAAGATTTATTAGAAACGATTCAGACAGATTTATACACTAAAGCATTAAATTACCGTAATGAACATATTACAGAAGTTAATACTTGGGATGAGTTTGTTGATGTGCTTGAAAACAAAACAGGGTTCATTTTAGCGCATTGGGATGGTACGCCAGAAACTGAAGAGAAGATAAAAGATTTAACAAAAGCAACAATTCGTTGTATTCCTTTAGATCAAATAGAAGAGGATGGAATTTGTGTGTTAACAGGAAAACCGTCAACTAAACGTGTTTTATTTGCAAAAGCATATTAATTTTTGATTCAAAATAAATTTAAAAAGACGAGTTTTTACTCGTCTTTTTTTTATCAAAACTTTTTTTTTTTATTTTTTTTATGTGCTATTCTTTTGAAAATGAGTTTTTTTAATTTTTTATTACTTTCCAATGTTTAAAAATGTTTGCAGATTAAAATTATATTTCGATATTTGCACTCGCAATCGCAAAGGGATACACACCAAAAGTAAAGATTAAAAAAAAGTAAGATTTACTTGTGTAATCAAAATAATATTGTACTTTTGCAACC
>CANRKI010000069.1 GCA_947631175.1 uncultured Flavobacterium sp. | reverse complement strand
CGCGGCGATAAAGACCTAAACACTTACATCAACTATTTTAATTTTTAATAGGGGGTTCCCTACGGTCGGGCTATTCGCTAAATCTTTTATTTGTGGCAAAGCCATCAAATAAAAGGATATCGCTACTATCCCTAACCCAAAATACACAGGCATCATGAATAGAATTGACAGTACTTTACAAAACAATAATAAAATTATATCCATATATTTTACCGCTGGATATCCTGCATTAAACGACACTGAAGAAATAATTATTGAACTCGAAAAATCTGGAGTTAACATGATCGAAATTGGTTTACCTTTTTCTGATCCCTTAGCCGATGGTCCCGTAATCCAAGAAACAGGAAACGTTGCGTTAAAAAACGGAATGACCACACAAATTCTTTTTAATCAGTTACAAAACATTCGCAATAAAGTTAAAATTCCATTGTTAATTATGGGATACATTAACCCAATTGTACAATACGGAGTTGAAGCATTTTGTAAATCTTGTGCTCAAGTTGGGATAGATGGAGTAATTATTCCTGATCTACCTCTTGATATATATCAAAATGAATATCAAGCTATTTTTGAAAAATATGGTATCTATAATATTTTACTAATCACCCCACAAACTTCAGAACAACGTATAAGATATATCGATAGCATCAGTAAGGGTTTTATTTATATGGTGAGTACAAATGCGACTACAGGTAACCAAAATGATGTAAATATTGAAACCGAAAATTATTTTAAACGTATTGCTTCCTATCATTTAAATAACCCACAAGTTGTTGGTTTTGGAATCCATGATTTAAAATCTTACCAAAAAGCAACGCAACATCAAAAAGGAGCAATTATTGGAAGTGATTTTATGCGCTTCATTCAAAACAAAAATATAAAAAACATAAAAAATTACTTTAAAAAGTATAAATAAATCAGTAAAAAACAACTTTAAACACATTAAACATAATAATAAAAAAAAACAAAAGGTTAACACAACATTATGAAAAAGAAATCGTTTTTAGATAATCAATTAACTACAAAGATTTTCGATTAACTACAGAAATGATGTCTTTTTATGAAAAATCTATTACATTTCATTCTAACAATTTGTATTTATACCACAACATATTGTCAAATTGGAATAGGTACTTCTACGCCTGAAGGAGCTTTAGATATAGTTTCTTCAGACGGTGGAGTATTGTTTCCACGAGTAAATTTGAGTGAATTAAATATACAACTTCCTGTTACCAACCCACAAGGTGGTAATCTAGCCGAAGGTACTATTGTTTGGAACACAACACTTAATTCATCAAAATCATTAAGTCCGGGATTGTATTACTGGGCTAACAGCAAATGGAATAAAGTGGCTATTGAGAGTAACAATTTTGCTTTTGATAAATCTACGCTACAAATTCCCTACATCACTGGAAATGAATGTGGCCCTTTAACGACATTGGTTAATAATTCAAACATATATCAATCCGAAGATAATATTGTTGCTATTGATTTACCGATAAATAATATCACCGGAGTAATTTGTAACATTAACATACAAATACAGCTTTTTCATAAATTCTTTTATCAAACCAGCATGTATTTAATGGCACCAAATGGTAAAGTTCTAAAACTAACAACCGGAAATGGAAATTTACTTGGAGGTCCAGGTGTATCGGGCAATACCTATAACATCACATTCACAGATCAAGCCGCAATAAATATTACTGATTATAATGACAGATGTGGCGGATGTTTAACAGGATCGTATCAACCAGAAGGCACATTGGATAATTACATACAAAGCATTTACGATTTTATGCCTGCAAGCGTATCAAGCTTTTCTAGCTTTCATGATGATAATCCAAATGGTGTATGGAAGTTGTTTGTGAAAGATATTCATTTAGGGGATCGATTAACTATTCAAAATATTAAATTAAACATTTCGACTTACGGCGGACAAATGCCAAACGATTTTGTCTTACTATCAGAAAAACAAATCAATACAGCCGAATCAAACTATATTGTTGCAAATGCAACGTATAATGCTAACGCAACATCAAATGTAATACAAACTGTAATTACAAGAACAACTGCTCCGGTTAATGTTAGTACTACCTCATCATTACCAGGAACAATTTTATCTGGTGGAACAAACAGTACATATAATAGTGTACGTTGGACAGCTGTAAGCAATAATGATATCAGTAGCGGTTTGACTCCTAATACGATTTATTATTATCAGCTATGGCGAAAGGCTGCTGTAATTGCTCCTGCAAATCAAAATGAGAATTTTACATTTATTCTTAGAACGGAATACTAATTTAAATTTGACAATTGGTATGAAAGTAAAATTACTATTTTTAATAAGCCTCATTACATTTATAAACTTTGCACAAAATACAAAGTCAGTAAGTATTGGTAACACTGATGCGGCAGCTTATTTGGATATAAACCAAAATAATCAAGGTGTTATTGCACCCAGAATTGCATTGGAGAGTGTGTATGACAGTATTACAGTTAAAAATAAAAAAAATCAAAATCTTTATACGCCAGAAAGTACTTTTGTATGGAACACAACTACTGATATAACTACTATATCTAGCAATAACACAAAACTTTTACCAGGACTATATGTTTGGAAAAATAAGCGCTGGCATAGAGTTTTAAATGGCACAACAAAAGTTATTAGTGAAACTAATGGGTTGAATGCACCTAATTTTCAGGATACGAATTGCTCTAATTGGGTAGAAATTACAGCAAACAAAACGACTCCTTTTACTGTAAAAAAAAATAGCATTATTGAAATAAATTTTGATTTTAAAAATTATCAAAACTCTATTTGTGAAGTTGAATTGTATGTTGATTTTGAATCGAGGGATTTTAAACCTGTCGAGATATTTTTAATTTCACCAACAAAAGAAATTTTAGAGTTGATGCATGATAATGGTCCCATAATTGTTGGTGGTGATCGCAAACTAAAAGGTTATTTTAGAGATGCATCTCCTCGTTCTATTACACAATGGACAAATGGAAACTACAACAATACCGATTTTAGACCGCAAGGAATTACAACAGTTCCTAATTACGAGAATCACTATACCAGCGGGAATATTACAAATTTAGCTGGTTTTATCAACAAAAATCCAATCGGAAAATGGTATGTGATTATAAACAATGCAAGCAGCTTTGATGAAGTGAATGTTAATGATATTAAACTTCGTTTAAAAGTTAAAGAAACTTATTTAATGAATGCTAATTATAAATTGGTTCATCAAATACCTTACAATACAAAAACAGCCCAAACTGCAATATATAATTCAAATTTTAATGCCTTAATTCAGTCAAATGTATTACATACAGTAGTAACAAGAACATCAACTCCCTTAGATCCCAATCTTCAACCCAATAACCTAAATTCCCTTGAGGTTCTAAATGTTAATACTACTATGAATTCTGGTTTGTCTTGGTTGCAGTTATCCAATCAAGTGATTGATAAAAATTTAGTAGAAAATACTACCTATTACTATCAATTATGGTATCTTGGTGATGTGGTGAACAACCAGAAACAACATACAATAACGATTAATGGCATTACTGAATAAAAATACCTCTCAGACAATAAGGTTTGAGAGGTATTTTTTATCTTGTAAAAACAATTTTATTAGCATCGCTTAAATTTGCATCAAAAGCATATCCTTCGTAATTAAATCCTTTTAATCCATCAAAGGTTTCAATATCATTATCTATAATATAACGTACCATTAAACCGCGTGCTTTTTTAGCAAAAAAACTAATGATTTTAAGTTTGCCATCTTTATAATCTTTAAACTCTGGAGTAATTACAGGCACTTTTAGTTTTTTTACATCAACTGCCGAGAAATATTCTGTTGAGGCTAAGTTTACAAATAACTCGCCATCATTAAGCTCATCATTTAATTTTTGAGTAATAATTTCTTTCCAAAAATGATATAAATTAGGTTTATCCTCAACCTCTAGTTTAATTCCCATTTCCAATCGGTAAGGCATAATTAAATCTAAAGGTTTAATAATACCATATAAACCAGATAAAATTCGAAGTTTATTTTGCAATACATCTAACTTATTTAAAGGCAATGTGTAAGCATCTAATCCGGTGTAAACGTCACCGTTAAAAGCATAAACAGCTGGTCGTGCCGTTTTAGGTGTAAAAGGTAATTGCCAATCTTGATTACGTTGCCAGTTTAAATCGGCTAATTTATCTGAGATTTTCATTAAATCTGATAATTCTTTTGGACTTTTTTGTTTAGCAAAATGCTGAACTCTTTCAGAATAACTTAATAAATCAGATTCAGTATAAGTAGTTGTAGGTAATTCAGTTTCAAAATCTAAAGACTTAGCTGGAGATATAACAATTTTCATAATATCTTTTTAAATTTTATCAAAAATAAGGCTAAAAAAAATAACCTTCAAATAAATACATTATTTAAAGGTTATTGTGTAATAAATTTATTCTATACTTTTATTTCTTTTTTTATCAACAACAAGGTAACTTATATATAAAACCAACAGCCAAACTGGAATAAGTTCTACAGACAATTCCATTCCTATTAACCACATCACCACTAAAATTAATATTAAAAATAGCAAGCAAATATAGTTAGCAATAGGATATAAAAAGCTTGGAAAAGAGGTTTTTATTTGTTGTAAATTTATTTGTTTTTTAAACTTTAAATGAGTGATTGAGATCATTACCCAGTTAATAATTAAAGCCGAAACAACCAAAGACATTAAAACATCAAAAGCTTGATCTGGCATAATTTTATTAATTAAAATACAAATTCCAACAAAGCAAGCACTCACTAAAGTAGCTGTTACAGGTACCGAATTTTTGTTTAATTTTTTAAGAAAAGCTGGTGCATTACCCTGTACAGCCAAACCGTATAACATACGCGAATTGCTATAAACACAGCTATTATAAACACTTAAAGCAGCAGTTAACACAATTAAATTTAACGCGTTGGCTATTAATTTAGAAAAGTAAATGGTATGGCCAAAAAAATCAAATTGTAAACCTTTTAAATTATCAAACACGGTAACAAACGGACTTGTATCTTCGGTAATTGACTTCCAAGGCGAAAGAGAAAACAAAATAAGTAAAGCGCCAATATAAAAAATCAAAATTCTATAAATAACCTGATTGGTTGCCTTAGGAATCGTTTTTTCAGGATGATCAGCCTCTGCAGCAGTAATTCCAATCAGCTCTAAACCGCCAAAAGAGAACATAATAATCGCCATTGCAGCCAATAATCCCTGATAGCCCGTTTCACTTTCTGCAAAAAAACCTTTAGGGAAAAAACCACCGTCGTTCCATAAATTATTAACCGTAGCTTGTTCTCCGCCCGTTCCAGAAAGTAGTAAATATCCTCCAAAAATTATCATTGCAATAATTGCAACAACCTTAATAATTGAGAACCAAAACTCAGCCTCTCCAAAAAGCTTTACCGAACCTAAATTTATGGCATTGATAACCACAAAAAAGAACAAACTCGAAACCCAAAGCGGAATTTCGGGCCACCAAAACTGAACGTATTTTCCTATAGCCGTTAACTCAGCCATACTAACTAAAATATACAGAATCCAATAATTCCAACCAGAAGCAAACCCAGCAAAAGAGCCCCAATATTTATATGCAAAATGGCTAAAACTCCCCGAAACCGGCTCGTGAACCACCATTTCTCCCAATTGTCGCATTATAAAAAAAGCAATAATCCCGGCTAAAGCATAACCCAAAATCACCGATGGCCCAGCCAAAACAGCCGCTTTACCAATACCTAAAAATAACCCCGTACCAATTGCACCACCTAGGGCAATTAACTGAATGTGTCTATTAGATAATCCGCGTTTTAAATCCTGGTCAGATTTAATCTCATTCTCTTTCAAATCAATAAAAATTAGTTAGACGCTAAAGATAAATAAAAAACAGAAAAACACAATTTTTATCCTTTAAATAACTTGGGCGTTACGCCCTTTGTGCACATCAAAAAAAAAAGAAATAAAATACCAAAGGGCGTCGGGTCATTCGCTATATCTATTTGTTATAAAAAAAATAACAAATAGGATGCCGCTACTACCCCTAACGCACACAAAATAAAAGCAATTATCGCGATGGCGCGATGCCGCGGATTTGCAATCCGTGACTTTATCTATACAATTCTACTGTTTTTGAGGTTATAAAATAGGTACCGCTATTATCGGTTACTTTATATTTTGTTGACATGATACTATTTTATTTCAATGATATTTATCACACGGATTGCAAATCCGCGCGATCGGGTTTAATAATTTTCCTTCAAAAGGATCTATAACTTGGTAATAAGCCCCTTGATAACCTCGCAATAATTTATTTTTATGGTCTATTTGAAAATCAATAAGATTTTCAAATTCCCACAAAATCTTTCCTGTTTCTATTTCTAAAACAATTAGTTTTGAATTGCGAACATAAGCATCTGTACAACTAAAAAACAAAACATTGTCTATTGCTTGTACCGAACCAAATATTTTAAAACCTTCGGGTAAGGTGTAGTGCCATAAATATTTATCAGATAAAATATCATTATAAAAGAATATTTCTGTTCTGTTAAAACCATTAAATGTAATCCTATATTTCGAATTTAAGTATCTCCCATAAAAAAATTCACGTGTTTTTATTTCATTTCTATTTTTATAAATAGAGGAAAAATCATTTTCATCTTCCCAACGCACAGAATAAGTATCCTTATCTATAATACTGACACCTATTACACCTTGTTTTTCTATTCTTACTAAGTGTTCAAAATTCAAGTTATAAATATCTGTATACTCTTCTTGAATATCTCCTATACAATTATTCTCAAGTGTCGTATAGGATTCACCCTTAAATTTAAAAGATTCATCTCCATTATAAATTGTATTATCTTTTGTTTCAACAATCATTTCATTATTGAAAAAATTAAAATTTCTTACATTCTCAATTATACTTGATACTTTCATTATTTACTTAATTAAAAATAATTTTTCTGAATTTTCTTTTAAATGATTTTTTAAATCCTTCACCGTAGGGTCATCTATGTTTTTCAAAAATTTCCTTGCTAAAACCCCGATGTCGCGGATTTGCAATCCGAGACTTTATTTATACAATTCTACTGTTTTTAAGGTTATAAAATAGGCACTGCTACTATCGGTTGCTTTGTGTTTTGTTGACATATTATTTAAACGCACGGTTTACACTCGAGGCTTTAGCCGACTGAACGAAGTTAAATCCGCGCGATCCAAACCAAATCTTCCATCGCTTAACTAGCAATCTTTTACCAAAAATATTCTTTAAAAATTATAATAACAATGAGCAAACTAAATAACTAGCTCTTATTTTTATTTAAAACCACTGATCTTCTCGAAACTAAACGAAGTTGAATCTGTGCAAAACATTTTATATAGTAACGAACAGACCTCCGCATTAGGGATTGAGCGTTTGTTGAAGCACATTTTGTAATGAAATGAAAAAATTGCGACTCGCGAAAGCCCGACCTCGCGCTAAGGGTGTTAATAGTAATAAAGATACTTTATACGCGAGGGAATGCCATAAAAAAAATCCTTAGCTTAACTAAGGATTTAAATTTATTCGGATACACCTAACATGTTTTCTGGATTTAAAATATCATCCAAAGCTTCTTTAGAAAGAATATTTTGTTCGATAATTAATTCGTAAACGCTACGGCCAGTTTGTAAGGCTTCTTTTGCAATTTTGGTCGAGTTTTTATAGCCAATATAAGGGTTTAAAGCTGTTACAATACCAATACTATTTAGCACCATGGATTTACAATGTTCTTCATTAGCGGTAATTCCTACAATACATTTGTCTACCAATGTGTCCATACCGCGCGATAATAGTTGTATCGACTCGACGATAGAGTACATTAAAACGGGTTCCATTACGTTTAGTTGAAGTTGTCCTGCCTCGGCCGAGAAAGTTACCGTTAAGTCGTTACCAAAAACTTTAAAGCAAATTTGGTTCATCACTTCTGGGATTACCGGATTTACTTTTCCAGGCATGATTGAGGATCCGGGTTGCATTGGTGGTAAGTTTATTTCGTTAAATCCGCAACGTGGACCTGAGGATAAAATACGTAAATCATTACAAATTTTAGATATTTTTACAGCCATACGTTTTAAAGCCGAAGAATATATAACATAAGCTCCCGTATCTGGTGTTGCCTCGATTAAATTTGCCGCTTTTACAAAAGGATGTCCAGTAATTTGAGCTAAGTTTTTAGCACAAAGTGTTGCATAACCTGGGACAGCGTTTAAACCTGTACCAATGGCAGTTGCGCCCATGTTAATCTCTAAAAACAAAGCTGAATTGTTATTTAATCGTGCTATTTCTTCTTCCAAATTGGCAGCAAAGGCTTCAAATTCTTGTCCTAACGTCATAGGCACAGCGTCTTGTAATTGAGTGCGTCCCATTTTTATAACATGCGCAAATTCTTTCCCTTTAGCTCTAAAAGCAGCAATTAATTTTTCGAGATGCGAAATTAATTTTTCGTTATAATATAATAAAGCAAGTTTAATTGAGGTTGGATAAGCATCATTTGTAGATTGCGATAAATTTACGTGGTCGTTTGGTGAACAATATTGGTACTCCCCTTTTTTGTGCCCCAATTTTTCTAACGCAACGTTTGCAACTACCTCGTTTATATTCATGTTGGTTGATGTTCCTGCTCCACCTTGTATCATATCAATTGGAAATTCTTTATCAAATTTACCTGTAATAATATCTTTACAAGCCTCGATAATTGCGTTACCAATGGTTGTGTCTAAAACATTTAATTCCATATTTGTTTTAGCGGCAGCCCATTTTACATAGGCTAAAGCTTTTATAAAAGACGGATAGTTTGATAAACGCTCGTTCGAAATATTAAAGTTTTCGATGGCGCGTTGTGTCTGAACGCCGTAATATGCATTTTCTGGTATTTGTAAATCTCCTAAAAGATCATTTTCTATTCTATACATAATTTAAAATGTTTAGCTAAATTTAATAAAAATAAAGATTAGACGTTTTGTTTTTTACTAAAATTAAACTATGCGCGCATAGTAAAAATGTTTATATTTACGATAGCAAAAACAAATTGGATTATGAATTATACACAAAAAATGCTTCGTGATGATGCTTTAAAAGGAAAAGTAATTGTAGTTACAGGAGGCGGAAGCGGTTTAGGTAAAGCAATGACCAAATATTTTTTAGAACTTGGGGCAAAAGTAGCTATTACTTCTCGAGATTTAGAAAAATTAGAAAATACAGCGAAAGAACTGGAGCAAGAAACTGGAGGAAGTTGTTTGGCTTTACAATGTGATGTTAGACATTATGATCAGGTTGAAAACATGATTGCTAAAACGGTTGAAACTTTTGGTTCGATTGATGTTTTATTAAACAACGCGGCTGGAAATTTTATTTCGCCAACCGAAAGACTTTCTGCTAACGCTTTTGATACTATTATAGATATTGTTTTAAAAGGAACTAAAAACTGTACACTTGCCTTAGGTAAGCATTGGATTGATAAAAAAGAAACCAACAAAGTGGTTTTAAACATTGTTACTACTTATGCTTGGACCGGATCGGCTTATGTTGTACCGTCTGCAACAGCAAAAGCGGGTGTATTAGCAATGACACGTAGTTTGGCTGTTGAGTGGGCAAAATATGGAATTAGAATGAATGCCATAGCTCCGGGACCTTTCCCAACTAAAGGAGCTTGGGATCGACTTTTACCAGGAGATTTAAAAGATAAATTTGATTTAGCTAAAAAAGTGCCTTTACAACGTGTTGGTGAACATCAGGAATTGGCCAATTTAGCAGCTTATTTAGTATCCGACTTTTCGGCTTACATGAACGGAGAGGTTGTTACACTAGATGGTGGAGAATGGCTAAAAGGAGCGGGAGAATTTAATATGTTAGAAGAAATTCCGCAGGAACTTTGGGATATGTTAGAAATGATGATCAAATCTAAAGGTAATAAATAACAAAAAAGGAATCTTGAACAATCAAGATTCCTTTTTTTATGGAATTAAAAACTAAGCCTTAACAGGTATATTTTTAAGAATTTCGATTACTTGTTTCCAGAATTTGTTAACCGATGAAATTGAACAACGCTCTTGTGGCGAATGTGCCCCACGAATGGTTGGTCCAAAAGATATCATGTCCATCTCCGGATAATTAGTTCCTAAAATACCACACTCTAAACCAGCGTGACAAGCTACTACATCAGCTTGCGAACCGTTTTGTTTTTCGTAAATTGATTTTACAATTTCTAAAATTTCAGAATTTGGATTTGGTGTCCAACCAGGATATGATCCCGAGAATTCGACCTCGCAACCCATCAATTCAAAAGCAGCACGTAAAGAGTTTGCACAATCAAATTTTGAAGTTTCTACAGAAGAACGTGTTAAGCATTGAACAACTAATTTTCCTTCTCCTAAAGTTACTTTTGCGATATTGTTAGATGTTTCAACCAATCCATCAAAATCAGCAGACATTCTGTAAACTCCATTATGTGCAGTGTACATAGAACGAACAAAGAAATATTGCGCCATTGATGGCATCACCTTTTTAGGAGCTTGTTCTAAACGTTCAAAAACAACTTCTAAATTTGGTTCAGTTGATGCAAATTCGGCTTTAATTTCGTTTACAATTTGTAACATTTCAAATTCAAAAACCTCATCGTACATTTCTGCAATGATAACTTGAGCCACACTTTCGCGCGGGATAGCATTACGTAAAGATCCGCCTTTAATTTGAGCTATTTGTAAACCAAAATCATCAAAAGCATCAAATAACAAACGATTCATAATTTTGTTAGCGTTACCTAAACCTTTATGAATATCCATACCAGAATGTCCGCCATGTAAACCTTTTACAGTAATTTGGTATCCAATTGCATGAGCAGGAGCATCTTCTTCGTCGTATTCTGCAGTAGCAGTAACATCAACTCCCCCAGCGCAACCGATATCAATTTCGTCGTCCTCTTCGGTATCTAAGTTTAATAATATTTGTCCTTCTAATAAGCCACCTTTTAAACCTAAAGCCCCCGTCATACCTGTTTCTTCATCAATTGTAAACAAAGCTTCGATTGCAGGATGTTCGATTGTTTTAGATTCTAAAATCGCCATAATAGTTGCAACACCAATTCCGTTGTCTGCACCTAAAGTAGTTCCTTTAGCACGTACCCAATCTTGGTCAACATACATTTCGATTCCTTGGTTATCAAAATCAAAAACGGTATCGTTGTTTTTTTGGTGTACCATGTCAAGGTGCGATTGTAATACAATTGTTTTACGGTTTTCCATTCCTGGAGTTGCCGCCTTTTTAATAATCACATTACCAACTTCGTCCTTAAGTGTTTCTAATCCTAAAGCTTGTCCAAAATTCATCATAAAAGCAATTACTCGTTCCTCTTTTTTAGATGGACGAGGAACCGCGTTTAAATCGGCAAACTTGTTCCAAAGTTCTTTAGGTTCTAAATTTCTAATTTCTTGACTCATTATACTGTATAAATTGAAATATCATTTATTTTGATTCAAATTTACGGATAATTCCATAAAAAAAGCCATAACTAAGCGATTTAGTTATGGCAAGTATATAATTTTTAAATTATGCGATTTCTTTTTCGGGAACTATATATTTTTCGAATATTTTTTTTGCTTTTTTACCCGAAACTTCCTTTTTATATTTATCATTATTAGGTAAATAAAATACAGGAGCTTGCTTGCAAATTCCTTGACATTTCATCTTTTTAAGAACAACTATTTCTGCTAAACCACAGTCCGAAATTAAATCGTTAAAAGTGGATTTGGCTTCATCATTGTAACGGCAACATTTTTTTCCATCACAAAAAAATACTACTTTTTCACAAGGTTTATCTTGTTCCATCTTGAAATTGTTATTTTTATTTATTCTAATTAAGAGCAAATATATAATAAGTATTTCAATCAATCATTATTTTTTATTTATTTTTAATAAAAATAATTTTATGCGCTTTTTAAAAACCTACTATTTATTGTTTTTATTACTGTTCGTATTTATAGTAATTAACCTATGTAGTCGATCAAGTTACTTTATTCAAGAGATTTATATTCCAGTATACGAGGCTTTTTCGGTATACTTTAGAGGCTTTTTCAGCATTTTTCCGTTCTCGATTGGAGATTTAATGTATATTTTTATTTTCATTTTTTTAGCTTATAAACTATTTACCCTAAAAAAATATTGGAAAACAAATAAAAAAGGGATTCTGAATTTTATCGCTTCGGGTATTTTAATTTTTTTAATCGTATTTAATATTTTATGGGGATTAAATTATTATCGAATTCCGTTACACGAAAAATTAAAAATCGAAAATCAGTATAGCCAGGACGAATTAGTAAAAGTTACACATTTATTAACGGATCGCATCAATATAATTCATTCAAAATATGCTAAAAATATTAACGATCGTATAGAAACCACAGCAAATACAAGCCAAATTTATTCTAATGCTGCTATTGGATATCAGGTTCTTGCAGAAAAAGACGATACTTTTTTATATAAAAACCCAACGGTTAAATCGTCGTTATACAGTACCGTTTTAACTTATATGGGATTTTCTGGATATTTAAATCCTTTTACAAATGAAGCGCATGTGAATAGTTTAATGCCAAAAAATAATATGATGGTAACGGCATCTCATGAAATTGCTCATCAAATAGGAATTGGTCCCGAAAGTGAAGCTAATTTTGTAGGATACTTGGCCGCAAAAAATAACACGCAGCCGTATTTTGACTATGCTGCTACCAGTTTTGCGTTACGATATTGCTTGGTTCGCTATCCTTTTAAGGACAAGACAGAGTTTGAAAACTATGTAAAAAAAATTAATCCTGGGGTTTTAGCCGATTGGCAGCATACACGAGATTTTTGGCAAAAGCACGAAACTTTTATTGATGCTATTTTTAAATTTATTTACGATAAGTTTTTAAAACTTAACCAGCAGGAGTTTGGGATTGAAGGCTATTCTAAATTTTTAGATTTGTTGATACAGTATGAGTTGAATTTGGAGGAAAATAAATAATAAAAAAGTGCTCTTTTAATTTTGGACTGCACCCAAAAGTTTGGACAGATTAAAAATTAATAATTATAAAAATGAGTTCGATATTCTAT
>CANRKI010000068.1 GCA_947631175.1 uncultured Flavobacterium sp. | reverse complement strand
CGGGTTTGGATTTTACGAAATCTTCGCCCGAAATTTTATGGGTAAAATAGGGATTTAAATCAAATCGATTAAACACCCTTTCGATTGTAGTTTTTGATGCTGACGAAGCTAAAATCAACTGAAAATCATGAGCATGTAAATCTTTAATCAAAGCCTCTACTCCATCAATTAAATATAAATCTTCTTTTAAATCAAAAGCATCGTAAAAAATGGCACGTTTACGTAAAACCAATTCTTGCACCTCGGTTGTAACGCCAAAAGTATCCTTAATTTTTTGATATACGTTTTTGGTTGAATTGCCAGTAAAGGTAGCAAACATATCGCTCGAAACCTCAATTCCTAATTCCTCAAAATGTTTATAATAAGCGTATTTATGAACCGGTTCCGAATCGATAATTACGCCGTCCATATCAAAAATTACTGTTTTTACCATGATAAATTATATAGTTGTGTGTAGGCAAATTTAGTACAATTTCAAAGATAAAGCAGCATTTTATTGTGGCTTGTAACAAAAGTTACAGAAGTGTAAAATTCTCGTTAAAAAAAATATATTTCAAATTTATATTGTACTTTTAATTTCGAAATGCAAGACCCAACTAACGAAAAGCAGTTTATATCCCAATTACTCGATGCAAAAACGCAAAATCAAGCGTTTCGCAAGCTTATATCCGAAAATAAAAACCAATTATATTATCATATTCGGAATATTGTTTTAAATCACGACGATACCGATGATGTACTTCAGAACACATTCATTAAAATATTCTTAAATTTAAATTCTTTTAATCACGAAAGTAGGTTAAGCACTTGGATGTATAAAATTGCAACAAATGAAGCACTTAATTTTTTAAATTCTAAGGCCAAAAAATATGGTTTACAAACCGACGAATTGCAAGAAAGTTTGATTGAGAACTTAACGATGGACGATTTTTTTAGTGGGGATGAAATTGAATTAAAACTACAAAAAGCAATTGCTACTTTACCCGAAAAACAACAATTGGTCTTTAAAATGAAGTACTTTCAGGAACTGAAATATGAGGAAATAGCCGAAATTTTAGACACTTCTGTTGGAGGTTTAAAGGCATCTTACCATCATGCGGTGAAAAAAATTGAAAATTTTATTCAAAACAATTAAACCTTTTTAATTTGAATTTGTCTAACTAACAGTATGAAAGAATTTAACTTACATAATTATTCTAAAAAAAATAGTTTCACTACTCCAACAAATTATTTTGATGGATTAGAAGATACTATAATGCAAAAAATTGAATCAAATACAGAAAAACCTGTAAAAAAACTGTGGAATTTAAACCTATATTGGTTTAATGGTATTGCAGCAGCTGTATTAGTTGTTGTTGGTTGTGTGTATTACTTTAATACGAATAGTATTTCGAAAATTGATCAAAATGCTTTAGTAAATTATTTAATGATAAATACTACAACAGAGGATATTACCAATCAATTATCTGAAAAAGATATTGAAGAATTAAGTAAAAATATTTTAAAAACAGAAGAAGTTCGTGAATACGTTGATATAAACATGAACTACTACGCAAATTGGGAGGATTAAATGATGAGAACGATTTTATTTTTTTTACTGCTTTTCCCGCTGCTAAATTTTGCTCAGAAAAGTGAAAAACACGAAAAGATAAGACAACTAAAAATTGCTTTTATAACTAGTGAAATTAATTTAAGCGCAGAAGATGCTGCTAAATTTTGGCCCATTTATAACGAGGCCGAAAATGAGATTCATGAAATTAAAAAATCCAGCTACGCTGCTTATTCCAAATATATTAAAGAAAAAAATGAAAGCGAAATTAACGAAGCTGACGCAAAAAAATTTATTGAAATTTTAAACGAAAACGAAACAAAAATTGTCGAAATAAAAGAAAAGAGATACCATAACTTAGGAAAAAGTATTTCGTACAAAAAAATCATTCGCCTTAGAAAGGTAGAAGAAGATTTTAAACAAAAACTTTTAGAACAATATAAAAAGAAAAAATAAGTCCTGAATTTGGACTTATTTTTTTTGCACAATTCGGACCTATATTTGTATTTTTGACCTATGAAAAAAATACATATTTTAAGTATCTCCCAATTTAACGAAGCCGAATTTGGTAAAGAATTTTATGTAAACACCATCGAAAATCATATCAAACACACGCATTTACACATTGATGCGCCACATAAACATGATTTTTACGTTACTATTTTATTTACTCAAGGAAGTGGTACTCACGAAATTGACTTTGAATCCTACGACATTAAACCAGGAAGTTTATTTTTTTTAAATCCCGGGCAGGTACATAATTGGACCTTGAGCGAAGATATATCGGGATACATTTTTTTTCATACACAATCGTTTTTCGAAAAAGATTTTACACGAAATCACATTCAAAACTTTCCATTTTTTTACTACGACCAACCTTCGCCAGTGATTTATCTCAAAAACGAAAAAATTAATTATTTCACTAATCTATTTCTTTCAGTATTAAACGAAAGCAAACAGATTGAACTTTATAAAGCCGAGAAAATATTAACTTTAATTCATCTTATTTATATAGATTGTGCAAGAGAGTATGTGGCAAATCAGCAAAAAATTGAAATTCAGCAACATACTTACGTACGTCAATTTAAAGACTTTCAGGTTTTGGTAGAAGAGAACTATAAATCGCATAAATCTGCAGCCTTTTATTCGGATAAATTAAATATATCACCCAAACATTTAAATCGAATTTGCCAATCTGTAATTGGTAAAACAACCACAGAATATATTATTGAACGAGTACTTTTAGAAGCAAAACGAGAAATAATCTATCAAAAAAAATCGTTAAGCGAGATTGCTTATAATTTAGGATATGAAGATTATCCGTACTTTTCAAGAATCTTTAAAAAGCATTTTAACGAAAATCCTTCAGAATTTATTAACAAATATAGACAATAGTTTGTTAAGATAATTATTATCTTTGTAAGCTGAAATAATAATAATGAGACTTCACAGAAACTTAGTATTTACAGTTATAGATTCGGTTATGATGATCTATAACGAAAATCAATATGCCGATAAAGTAGTTGCAATTGCACTAAAAAAAGATAAACGTTGGGGAAGCGCAGACAGAAAGTTTGTGGCAGAAACAATATACGAAATGGTTCGTTGGAAACGATTATACTCTGAAATTGCAGACGTTAAAGAACATTATTCTCGTGATAACGTTTGGAAAATGTTTGCGGTATGGGCCATTTTACGCGGAATTAAATTACCCGATTGGAGATATTTTGAAGAAACACCTGAGCGTAAAATCAAAGGTCGTTTTGATGAATTATCTAAAATTAGAAAATATAGAGAATCTATCCCAGATTGGATGGACGAAGTTGGTGTTACCGAACTTGGTGAAGAGCTTTGGACTAAAGAAATTAAAGCTCAAAACGAACAAGCTAAAGTTGTTTTACGTGTAAATAGTTTAAAAACCACTAAAGAAAAATTACGTGCAATTTTAAGTGATCAGGACTTTAAAGTTGAATTTAACCCAAATTATCCAGATGCAATTGTGTTAACAGAACGTGCTAACGTATTTATGACACAAGCATTTAAAGATGGATTATTTGAAGTTCAGGACGGATCATCACAATTAGTTGCTCCATTTTTAGAGGTTGAACCAGGAATGCGTGTAGTAGACACTTGTGCTGGTGCTGGTGGAAAATCACTTCACTTAGCTTCGTTAATGGAAAATAAAGGACAATTAATTGCGATGGATTTATACGAAAGTAAATTAAATCAATTAAAATTAAGAGCTAGACGAAACGGAGTTCATAACGTTGAAACACGTGTTATTGAAGGAACGAAAACAATTAAAAAATTAATTGAAAAAGCCGATCGTGTATTAATTGATGCTCCATGTAGTGGTTTAGGCGTTTTAAAACGTAACCCAGATAGTAAATGGAAATTACAACCAGAATTTATTGACAACATACGTAAAGTGCAATCTGAAGTTTTAGAAAGTTACTCTAGAATTGTTAAACCAGGTGGTAAATTAGTGTATGCAACATGTTCTATCTTACCATCAGAAAACCAAAATCAAGTTGAAAAGTTTTTAGCAACCGAAGCTGGAAAACAATTTAAATTTGAAAAAGATGTAAAAGTACTAGCATCAGAATCTGGTTTTGATGGATTCTACATGGCACAATTCACTAAAAAATAATTACCAAACCAAAAAAAGTAATAATTATGAAAAAAATTATTAGTCTACTTACCTTAGCTATCTCTAGTGTTGTTTTAGCTCAAAGCCCAGAAGTTGCTACTTACTACCAAGGAGTCGATTTTAATTTAAATGGTTTAGCGCTAAAAAATCAATTAGCTAATAAAATTACAAGTACACACGAATCTGGACGTATTTTAGTCTATAACCAAACTTGGGATGCATTAAAAATAACCGATGCAAATTCTAATAACACTTCGCAAGTTGTATTATTATACGGTTGGGAAAATGGAACCGATAATGATTACACGAACGATTTGTACAGAAACAACACCTTACAAGATCCAGGAAGAGAAGGCGAATTTTGGAACAGAGAACATACTTATGCTAGAAGTTTAGGAACACCTAATTTAGAAACAAATAGTGGTGGAATTAGCGGTTTAGCTCCAAATGCAGACGCACACCATTTAAGAGCGGCTGATAAAGAGAGAAATGCAAATCGTGGAAATCTATTATTTGCTGCCGGATCAGGAAATTCAAAAACTGTTTCTGGAGGTTGGTATCCTGGAGATCAATGGAAAGGAGATGTTGCTCGTATGATGATGTATATGTATGTTAGATACGGAACTCGTTGTTTACCATCAAATGTTGGCGTTGGTAGCCCTGCAAACACTCCGGATGCTATGATTGATTTATTTTTAACTTGGAATGCAGAAGATCCAGTTTCTGAAATCGAGATTCAACGAAATAATTATTTAGCAAATGCTAATAATGATTTTGGACAAGGAAATAGAAATCCATTTATTGATAATCCGTATTTGGCAACAAAAATTTGGGGAGGAACTCCTGCACAAGACACATGGGGAACTTTATCTTTGAATCCAGCAGAACCAATTGTTTACAAAGTAAAAATATATCCAAACCCATCTAACGGAAATTTTGTAATTCAATCACAGGAGGTTATAAAAAAAGTAATTATTTATAATTTATCTGGTCAAATCATCCAAAATAAAAATACTAACGAAACGACAAAACAGTTTCAAGTAACTGATTTATCAACGGGAGTGTATCTAGTTTCAGTGGAAACAAATTCATATAAAGAAACAAGAAAAATTGTTATAAACTAAAAAGTTGACCTTAGGGTCAACTTTTTTTTTTTTTGTAAAATAATTAGGATTAGCTTTAATTTAAAATTATCTGATTATAAATCATCAAAACAAACTTTTATCTTTATCAGTAAAAAAACATTCCTTTTTGTTAAAAAAAAGAAAAATCTTACTTCTTCATCCAATATATTAACCACAATCCCCGTTATGAGTTGCGTTAAAAACTAGACTTAAAAAATATTACATTTTAAGTCTAGTAAAAATAAATTAAGGATAAAAACAACAAATATCATAATTGATGAGTTTTGTTATTTCTATCTTTAACAAGATCTTTTTTTAGCGTTTTTTAATAAATTAAACAGGAATAAAACGAAAAGCTTTCTATTTTTTAAAGATAAAAAAGCAAAAACTTTAAAAAAAAATCATATATTTAGCTAGAAACTATTAAAATAATTAAATACAAAACTGCTATGGAAAATCAACAAGGAGACATCTCTAAATGTCCTTTTCACAACGGCTCAATGGAAAAAAAGAGTGTTGCAGGCGGAGGAACACAAAATAAAGATTGGTGGCCAAATCAATTAAGAGTTAATATTTTGAGACAGCACGACACAAAATCAAACCCATTAGGAGCAGATTTTGATTATGCTGAAGCATTCAAATCATTAGATTTAGAGGCAGTTAAAGCTGATTTAAAAGCATTGATGACTGATTCACAGCATTGGTGGCCAGCAGATTTTGGACATTACGGACCATTCTTTATTCGTATGGCTTGGCATAGTGCAGGTACATATCGCGTACAAGACGGACGTGGTGGTGCTGGTGAAGGACAACAACGTTTTGCTCCATTAAATTCATGGCCTGATAATGTATCTTTAGATAAAGCACGTCGATTAATTTGGCCAATCAAACAAAAATATGGTAATAAAATCTCATGGGCAGATTTAATAATTCTAACTGGAAACGTGGCGTTAGAATCAATGGGATTCAAAACGATTGGATTTGCAGGTGGTCGCGCTGACGTTTGGGAACCAAATATGGATGTATATTGGGGATCTGAAAAAATTTGGTTAGAAGAAAGTGGTGGTGAAAATAGCCGTTACTCTGGAGATAGAGATTTAGAAAACCCACTAGCTGCAGTGCAAATGGGATTAATTTACGTTAATCCGGAAGGACCAGACGGAAACCCAGATCCACTTGCATCTGCACGTGATATTCGCGATACATTTGCTCGTATGGCAATGAACGATGAAGAAACTGTAGCATTAATTGCTGGTGGTCATACTTTTGGTAAAACGCACGGTGCTGCTTCTGCGGATCACGTAGGTCCTGATCCAGAATCTTCAGATCTTGAAATGCAAGGTTTAGGTTGGCAAAATTCGTACGGTACTGGTCATGGTGGTGATACAATCACTTCAGGTATTGAGGTGACTTGGACAAGTAAACCAACCGAATGGTCAAACTTATTCTTAAGCTATTTATTAGGTTTTGAGTGGGAACTAACAAAATCTCCTGCAGGTGCGCACCAATGGGTTGCTAAAGATGTGGGCGAAATTATTCCACACGCACACGACCCAAATAAAAGATTACGTCCTACAATGTTAACTTCTGATATTGCTTTAAGAACTGATCCTGAGTATTTAAAAATTTGTAGAAGATTTTTAGATAATCCTGCTGAATTCGAAAAAGCTTTTGCAAATGCTTGGTTTAAATTAACTCACCGCGACATGGGACCACGTGAACGCTATTTAGGTGCTGACGTACCTCAAGAAGTTTTCACTTGGCAAGATCCTATCCCAGCAGTTAATCATGAATTAATTAATGATGCAGACGTTGAGGCTTTAAAAACTGAAATATTAAATTCTGGTTTATCTATTTCTGAACTTGTTTCTACAGCATGGGCTTCTGCTTCTACTTTCCGTGGGTCAGATAAACGCGGTGGCGCAAACGGAGCTCGCATCAGATTAGAGCCAATGAAAAACTGGGAAGTAAATAATCCTATTCAGTTAGCGAAGGTATTAAATGTTTTAGAAGAAATTAAAGCAAACTTTAGCAAAACCGTTTCTATTGCAGATTTGATTGTTCTAGGAGGTAACGCCGGTATCGAAAAAGCTGCTAAAAATGCAGGTAAAGACGTAAAAGTAGCGTTTACACCAGGTCGTGCTGATGCAACTCAAGAACAAACAGATATCGAATCAATTGCTTGGTTAGAACCATTTGCTGATGGATTTAGAAACTACCGAAAAAACAAAAACTTCGCGGTTTCTACAGAAGAATTATTAATTGATAAAGCACAATTATTAACATTAACAGCGCCAGAATTAACGGTTTTAGTTGGTGGTTTACGTGCAATCAATATCAATTATGATAACTCAAACCACGGTATCTTAACGGATCGTCCTGGACAATTAACAAACGATTTCTTTGTTAATTTATTAGACATGGAAACTGCTTGGAAAGCAAAAGACGAATCAAAACAAGTTTACCTTGGGTTTGATCGTAAAACAGGAACTCCAAAATGGACAGGAACTCGCAACGATCTAGTTTTTGGTTCAAACTCAGAATTAAGAGCTATTGCTGAAGTATATGCACAAGCTGATGCTGAAGATAAATTTATTAACGATTTTGTTGCCGCTTGGAATAAAGTGATGAATGCGGATCGTTTTTAATCAAAATACAACTACCTAAAAAAGGGTTGTCTTACGATGTAAGACAACCCTTTTTATTGGTTAAAACTTCAAACTCCATGTAATTATGATAAAGAACTTTATTAAATATTAAACGCGAAACAAAGTATTATTATTGCATAAAAAATATTAATAATTTAAAATAAAAATAAAAAAAATAAAAATTAAATAAACTTTAAAAAAAATATTAACAATAAAACAGATTTAGGAGTACTGACAAATATCATGGAATAATATATTTAGACTAAGTATTTTTGTAGAAATCAAAACCTAAAAATCATGTGCACTTCTTTAATTACAAAATATAATGTTCCTGGGCCAAGATACACTAGTTATCCAACGGTACCTTTTTGGGATGCGAATATTTTCACATCTAATCTTTGGGTTGAAAGCGTAAAAAAATCGTTTGAAGAAACTAACAAAACCCAAGGTATTTCGTTATACATTCATTTACCTTTCTGCGAAAGTTTATGTACTTTTTGTCATAAACGAATCACAAAACGTCATGATGTAGAAGAAAAATATATCGCTTATGTAATAAAAGAGTGGCAAATGTATTGTGATTTGTTACCAGAAAAACCAGTAATTAAAGAAATCCATTTAGGCGGTGGGACACCTACTTTTTTCTCACCAGAGAATTTAGAAACACTATTAGTCAATATCTTATCAAAAGCAATTATACATCCTAATCGCGAATTTAGTTTTGAAGGGCATCCAAACAATACAACACGCAAACACTTACTTACTTTATACAATTTAGGATTTAGACGTGTAAGTTTTGGCGTACAAGATTATGCCGAAACGGTTCAAAAAGCAATCAACCGCGTACAGCCTTTTCACAATGTTGCCAAAGTAACTTTGTGGGCTCGAGAAATTGGATACACCTCGATCTCTCACGACTTAGTTTTTGGACTTCCGTTTCAAAAAATTGATAACATCATTGATACTATCGAAAAAACTAAATCATTAAACCAGATCGTTTATCGTTTTATTCATACGCACATGTGCCGTGGATAAAAGGAAATGGGCAGCGCGGATTTAAAGATGAAGATGTACCAAAAGATGACGAAAAACGTGATCTATACGAGAAAGGAAAACAACTTTTAGCTGCAAAAGGATATCAAGAAATTGGAATGGATCATTTTGCACTCGAAAGCGACAGCATGTACCAATCCTTTCAAAATAAAGAACTACATCGCAACTTTATGGGCTATACCTCATCAAAAACACAAGTAATGATTGGTTTAGGCGCCTCATCAATTAGCGATTCATGGTATGCATTTGCACAGAATGAGAAAGAAATAGAAGCTTATTACGATGCCATCGATAATAACGAGTTACCAATACTTAAAGGACACGCGTTAACTCAAAAAGATTTAATTGTACGTCAACACATTTTAAATATCATGTGTAACTTTCAAACCTCTTGGAAAGAAAGCGACATGCATTTAGATGAAATTGAAGAAATTACACATAATCTTGCCGAGTTGGTTGCCGATGGATTATTAAAAATAGACCAACAAACATTATCCGTAACCGAGAAAGGAAAACCATTTGTTCGTAACATTTGTATGGCTTTTGATTTACGATTAATTGAAAATAAACCCGAAACACAAGTGTTTTCTTTAACAATATAAAACAAAACCAGCCTCAAACTAACAATTCTAAAATTAAAATTAAAGGCAAGTATTGTAAATTTAAAAAAAAAATGCACCTTTGTCTAAGTTAAATTTTCACTACTTATGCCAACAATTTCAACTAAAGGAAAATTGATGCCAGAATCGCCAATCAGAAAATTAGTTCCGTTTGCCGAAGCATCTAAAAAAAGAGGAAATAAAGTATATCATTTAAATATTGGACAACCGGATATTAAAACTCCAGAAGTTGCCATTCAAGCCGTTAAAAATGCAGATATTACTGTATTAGAATACAGCCATTCTGCAGGTTTCGATTCGTACAGAACCAAACTTGCTGCTAAATATCAAGAAACGGGCTTAAATATCAATAAAGACGATATTATTATTACAACAGGAGGTTCAGAAGCCTTGCTTTTTGCTCTTGGTTCAACCATGGATCAAGGAGACGAAATCATCATTCCTGAACCATTCTACGCAAATTACAACGGTTTTGCAACATCATCGGGCGTAAAAGTTGTACCTGTAATTTCAGGGATCGAAAACGGTTTTGCCTTACCTGCAATCGCAGATTTCGAAAAACTTATCACACCAAAAACAAAAGCGATTTTAATCTGTAATCCAGGAAATCCAACAGGATATTTATATTCTGAGGCCGAAATAAATCAATTAGCAGAACTTGTTAAAAAACACGATTTATTTTTAATCGCAGACGAAGTGTATCGCGAATTTATCTACGATCAAACCGACAAACATTACTCAGTAATGAACGTAGCCGGAATCGAAGAACACGCAATCATGATCGATTCTGTATCAAAACGTTACAGCATGTGTGGTGCTCGCATTGGCTGCATGACCTCAAAAAACAAAGAGGTAATGACAGCTGCCATGAAGTTTGCCCAAGCACGTTTATCACCGCCAACCTATGCACAAATCGCATCAGAAGCCGCTTTAGACACGCCACAATCGTACTTTGACGAAGTAATCACAGAATACAAAGATCGCCGTGACACTTTAATCGAAGAACTACAAAAAATTGACGGTGTAGTCGTATCAAAACCAAAAGGAGCCTTTTATTGCATCGCAAAATTACCTGTTAAAAACGCAGACGATTTTGCACAATGGCTACTCGAAAGCTACGACCTAAACGGAGAAACAGTAATGGTAGCACCCGCTGCCGGTTTTTACTCAACTCCAGGCGTTGGATTAGACGAAGTTCGAATTGCTTACGTACTAAACAAACAAGAAATCATCAAAGCCGCACAAATTTTAAAAGCCGCTTTAACAGTATACAACAAATAACAAAAAGGTCGGAAATACAACTTTCCGACCTTTTTCAATTTACCACCACTACTCTATTTATTTGGGCGTTCCGCGCCTTTTTAATGGGCGCGGCGGGCTTTTCGCTAAATCTTTTATACACGGCACAGCCGGCGTATAAAAGGATACCGCTACAATCCCTAACGCACCTCAAAGCCAACATGCTTCGCTATTAAATACATCTTCATTTTAAACTAATACCAAGCAAAAAATAAAAACAAATTACACATTTTAGCCTATTTTTGTAACTTACAAAAAACAAGACAATATGTTATTTTTAGATAATAAAGGCATCACAGACCCAACTATAAATTTAGCGATCGAGGAATTTGCCGTAAGGCATTTACCTGCGGATCAACCCATTTTATTATTTTACATTAACAAACCTGCTATTATAATAGGTAAAAACCAAAATACCATTGAGGAGATAAATACAAATTATGTTGAGGATCAAAACATAAAAGTAGTCCGTCGCCTTTCTGGCGGTGGCGCTGTATATCATGATGAAGGAAACCTAAACTTTAGCTTTATAACCGCAAACGATGGAAAAAGCTTTTCGGATTTTAAAAAGTTTTTAAATCCTATTATTCAAGCGTTAGCAAAACTTGGAATCGATGCCGAAGTAAAAGGAAGAAACGATATTTTAATTGGGGAGAAAAAAATTAGCGGAAATGCGCAATTTGCAACTTTAGGTAAAATTTTTACCCACGGAACTTTACTTTTTAATAGCGATATTGACGAGGTAGTCAATGCTTTAAAAGTACGAAAAGATAAAATTGAATCGAAAGGAATGAAATCGGTTCGAAGTCGCGTAGCAAATATTTCTGAATATTTAACCGAACCAATGACTATTGAGGCGTTTCGAGAATATATTTTGTTGTCGATTTTTAATGTAAGTGATCGCGATCAGGTTTCTGAATATAGCTTAACCGCAGCAGATTGGGAAAAGATAAATGAAATTTCGGCCAATAGATATGCGAATTGGGATTGGAATTACGGAAAATCTCCTGTTTCAACAAGTGTTTTTAGCAAACGTTTTCCGTCGGGAGTGATTGATATTCATTTAAACATTACCAAGGGTTATATTGAAAATATTAAAATATTTGGTGACTTTTTTGGTATTGGTGAAGTTAGTGATATCGAAAACATGTTGCTTAACAAAAAGTATGATCGTGAGGTTTTACGTGAGACTTTGCAAAATGTTGATATCAACCATTATTTTGGAGCCATTACTTTAGAGGATTTTTTGGCATTGTTATACTAAAAAAATAATGATATATTTTTAAAAAAATGTGCTAGCTAAATTGGTTAGCACTTTTTTTATGCAAATTAGGAATGATTTTATGTTGAGCAGAGCTGCGTTAGGCGTAGTAGCGGCATCCTTTTATAGCGATGGCCGAGGCTCACGAGGCTAAGCTATAAAAGATATAGCGAATACGCCGCCGCCGAGCATGTTATTATTTTTAACGAATAGGAAGATTTAAAACAAGCGAGGCGGAACGCCCAAAAACAAAAAAATCTTCCGAAAAAGGAAGACTGCTTTTAAATAAAAAAAGGCAAGCGACCTACATCGCACCGCTACAACCAATTACCTTTGCTGCGTTCCCGCCCTGGAGGAGTTATTAGGAGCTGGTCGTGTAGGACTTGCCGTTGCAAATATACAACCATTTTTTATTCTTCCAAATACAATTGTAAAAATAAAATGTATGTACTATATTGCTTTAAAATTAATATTGGTTATGAATAAATATAAGCTTTTCGGTATCAGTGCGCTATGTGCCGTTGCAATGAGTTGTGATGATAGTGAAAAAAATAAAAAATTTAACTTTTCGATCGATAATTCGGGCTTTAAAGCACATTATACCATGGCGGAAAGTGTGGATTTTAAAATTTTAAACCCAGATAATACTGCTGTTGACTCGGTTGTTTACTTTTTTAACGATACTAAATTAGGAACTAAAACCAAAATTGAGGATCTAAAAGTTGCTTTAAAAGATCATAGCTTAGGTTATAATTATTTACGTGCTTTGGTGTATGCAAATGGTGTTGAAACGCCAATTTCGAGCCGAATCGAAATTGTAAGTAATAAAGAAATTAAAACTTTAAAATACAGCCTTGTTAATACCTATGCTCATGATATGCGCGCGTACACTCAAGGTTTGGAGTTTTATGGCGATGTTTTAATTGAAAGTACGGGTAATGGCGAAGGCCCTTCGGGCAAACGCGGAAAATCGAGTATTAGACGTGTAAACCCTAAAACGGGTGAGGTTTTAAAGATTGTAGAATTAACTGAAGATGTTTTTGGTGAAGGTGCTACAGTTTTAAACGATAAAATTTATCAGCTTACTTGGCGAAATTTAGAAGGTTATGTTTATGATGTAAATACTTTGGAGCGCTTAGAGACTTTTC
>CANRKI010000067.1 GCA_947631175.1 uncultured Flavobacterium sp. | reverse complement strand
ACGACGTACGGCATCAGAAATGGCAACAATAGCTTCTTCTTGTCCAACTACGCGTTTGTGTAATTCGTCTTCGAGTTTTAAAAGCTTGTCTCGCTCAGATTGTAGCATTTTAGTAACTGGAACGCCTGTCCATTTAGCTACAACATCGGCAATATCTTCGTAAGTAACTTCTTCTTTAATTAAAGATTTACCGTTTTGATTTTCTTCTAATTGTTTTTGAAGTTCAAGTAAATTAGCTTCGGCTTCTTGCATTTTTCCGTAACGAATTTCGGCTACTTTACCATAATTTCCTTCTCGTTCGGCACGATCGGCTTGTAATTTAAGTTCTTCAATTTGGTTTTTAACCGCCTGTACGTTATCTACAACATCTTTTTCGGATTTCCAACGGGTAAAAATCTCGTTTCTTTCATCTTTTAGATTCGCTAATTCGATGCCTAAAATTTTTACTTTGTTGTCGTCGTTTTCTCGTTTTATGGCTTCGATTTCGATTTCGAGTTGCATAATTTTACGATCTAAAACATCTAGCTCTTCTGGTTTAGAATTAATTTCCATACGAAGTTTAGATGCCGCTTCGTCCATTAAATCAATGGCTTTGTCTGGTAAAAAACGATTGGTGATGTAACGTTGCGAAAGTTCGACCGCTCCAATAATGGCTTCGTCTTTAATTCGAACTTTGTGATGGGCTTCGTATTTTTCTTTAATTCCACGTAAAATAGAAATGGCACTTTCCGTATCGGGCTCGTCCACCACAACTTTTTGGAAACGACGTTCGAGTGCTTTATCTTTTTCGAAATATTTTTGATACTCATCTAAAGTTGTTGCACCAATGGCTCTAAGTTCGCCACGAGCCAATGCAGGTTTTAAAATATTTGCTGCATCCATTGCACCTTCGCCACCGCCAGCACCAACCAGAGTGTGAATTTCATCAATAAATAAAACAATATCACCCTCGGCAGCGGTTACTTCTTTCACTACTGATTTTAAACGCTCTTCGAACTCGCCTTTGTATTTTGCACCAGCAATTAATGCGCCCATATCTAAAGAGAAAACAATTTTATCTTTTAAATTTTCGGGCACGTCGCCTTGTACGATTCGGTGTGCTAAACCTTCGGCAATAGCCGTTTTACCAACACCAGGTTCACCAATTAACATTGGGTTATTTTTAGAACGGCGCGACAGAATTTGTAAAACTCTACGAATCTCTTCGTCACGACCAATTACGGGATCTAGTTTTCCGTTTTCGGCTAATTCGTTTAAGTTTTTAGCGTATTTATTTAAAGAATTGTAAGTGTCCTCGGCACTTGCAGAGGTTACGCGTTCTCCTTTTCTAATTTCTAAAATTGCAGCTTGTAAAGCTTTTTCGGTAACGCCTTGGTCTTTTAAAACTTGCGCTATTTTACTTTTTGATTTGAAAATGGCTAACAAAATATGTTCGATTGATACATATTCATCATTCATTTGTTTAGCGATAGCTGAGGCTTCGTTTAATGTAAAAGAAGCTTCGCGCGATAATTGCAAATCGGCACCTTGAACTTTAGGAAAGCTGTTTAAAATGCTATCTAAGGTTTTTTGAAAAATATCAAGGTTAACATTTAATTTTTTTAAGATAAATGGCGACACATTTTGATCGATTTCTAAAATGGATTTAAAAATGTGCTCATTTTCGAGTTGTTGATGCCCATAACCTTGTGCAATAACTTGCGCTTGTTGTAGCGCTTCTTGCGATTTTATGGTTAAATTTTTTAAATTCATATTTTTTTATTTTTTAGTATTGTTAAATAAAGTTGTGTTATTTTTGCTAGGAAATATGCAAAGTAAATACCAATGTAAAAATTCTGACTTTTTTTCAGTAATTTATTTGTATTTAGAGTTTTAACGAGACAAATTGTCTTTAATTATTAAAAACATGAGCTTTTTTAAAAATATTTTCGGACAGAATGACGGGGCCGATAATGAGAATAAACCAAATATTTGGAACGATTTAACTGAAATGTCTCAGTTAGATGAAATTATAGCTGAATCTGCAACGCAAACGGTTGTTATTTTTAAACACAGTACGCGTTGTATTGTATCGAGAACTGCGTTAAAACAATTTGAGTATGATTTTAAAGCGGATGAGAAGTTGAAATTATACTTTTTAGATTTAATTACTTATCGACCAGTATCTAATGAAATTGCGGATCGTTTTGAAGTAGAACATCAATCGCCACAAATTTTAGTTATAAAAAATGGTAAAGCGATTTACAACACATCGCACTCTGCAATTGACGCCACAATTTTAGAGCGATTTATATAAAAAAAGTCGAGAGAATTCTCGACTTTTTTTATGGTAGTATAATTTGATTGATTTGTGTATTGGGATTTAATCGGTTTAAATCCATGCCGTTTAAGCCATATATTTTGCCCGTTTTGCTGTATTGCCAAATAACATAATTGCAACTGGGTGTTTTATTGTAATCGGCAATCCAATAGTTTAAATCGGAAAAGTCATCTTTTAAATATTGGTTGTAAAAATCGCATTCGCAATAAATAATAGGTTTTACTTTGTATTGCTTTTCAATTTCAAAAATAAATTCTTTTACATTCGTTACAACTTGTTGCTTTGTTGGCATTTGCTTTACAAATTCTAAATCTACAATCGGTATTACATTTCCGGAGCTTAATTGTGCTGTTTTTATGTAATGTTTGGCTTGTGAATTTCCGGAGCTTTTGTAACTAAAGAAATGATAGGCTCCAAATGGAATTTTATAATTCTGAGCGATCTCTTTTCTTTCAAAATATTTAGAATCGGTATGTGAACTTCCTTCTGTTGCTTTATGAATAAGAAATAGAGGAGGAGTGACCTTAACTTTTTCCCATGGTATATTTTTGATGTGATGTGAAAGATCAATTCCTGGGGTTGTTTGTGCAATTGTATTAAATGGAATTATTAAACTGATTAAAATTTTGAGAAAATAATTCATCGCTTAATGATTTGTTGTATGGATTTAAAAATTGAGTTAAAATAAGATCTAAAAATTTAATTTCACCTTCAACTTTTTCTAACATATTTTGGTATGTTATTTTTTCGATATCAAATTCTAGGGACTCGTGTACATCATTCGAATTGAATTTATTTTGCAATTTGTATAAAATACAGCGCAAATTAAAAAAGTTTGCAAAAATGGTTGTGTAGTTAAAATCGAGATCCGAAACGTATGGATATTTTTTAATTAAATATGAGTTTTGAATCCCACTTTTTAAGCGGTACGAGATGCCTTCTAGGTTTTTGTTCGAAATATGGTTTAAATAGATTCCAGATTTTACAGCGTTGTAAATAAATTTTGAATTTGCATTCTGCTTATTTATTAGCTCTGTATCAATAATACCAAGTTTATAAAAAATGGTATTAATTTGTTCTAGCCTAATTTTAAATTCCTTTTGGTTAAATAAATGATACTTGTTCCAATTGATTTCAAAATCTAATAGATGATATAAAATTATATTTTCACTCATTTCACTCAGATTAAGGACACTGAATTAAATATACTAAAAAAATATCAATTTTAAACAAAAAACAAGCTGAATCATTTTTTAATTCAATGTTTGAGTGGTTTCTAAAACAGAAACGGAATCTGCTTTAATACTCGGTTTAAAATAAACCTTAGGTTTTTCGGGCAAAAAATAATACCAAGTATCAAATGTCCAGTTTTTAGGATTGCTCGATTTTAGATCGTCATTCCAAACTTTTAGCGTTTTGCTTTTATCAATTTCAAATTTATTTTGTTTGATTTCTTTAGTTACTTGCTTTGTATACTCGTTTTGGTAAGCAAAACTTCCTGTAAAACTTGTTTTTAAAATTTTACCCGGTTGTATAGAATCTAAATAAATATCAATAAAAGTTTTATCTGTTATTTTATTTTTTACCGGAATTCCAATAAAATATTCTTTGCGTTTTGGCTGGTCAATTACAACGTCAATGAAGAAAGATTTGTTTAAAATATCATTTTTATTTAATTCTTTTTTTATCGACAAATAATCTTTCATTATTTTATCACGATTAATAATTGTATCTGTAAATCGGGATTTGTAATAATACATTTTAGAAATTGAATCCGTTTTAATAGGATGAAAGGTTTTAAAATTAAAATCTGTATTTATTTTATTTTGGATATTATCATTAACTCGTTCTACGGCTTTTTTAAAGTAATAAGAAGGGGAAACTCCTTTAAGGAAGATGGTTATTTTATCAAAAAAAGAAACTTCACCAATAAATTTTGAATTAATATTAGTTTTAGAAGCGTTGAGTGTATCGTTAAAAGTATAAGTTAAATCGCCTATTTTTTTTCCTGAAAGATATATTGAGAATAATGAGTTTTTAGCATAAGTACTATCTAATGAAATCGTTATTTGATTGGAGTAAAAAGAGCTGTTTTGTAAAGTATCTATTTGTTGCGTTGGAATCATTTCCTCCCAATTTTTCAAATCATTAATATAATTTTGCGCATACACTTCTTTAACATCTACTTGAAATTGATCTTGAATGTTGAATTGCTTTTCAAGAGTTAAGATGTAAATGCTAACCGAAACAAGTGTTAGTGCCAATAAATAAAAAAGATACTTTAAAATTTGCATACTTTAATTTTTTAAAAACATTTTAATTACAAATAAAATTCCGATAAAAGCAAAAAAAGCGAGCAAAACCCATTTGGCGCCTTTGTAGTATGTTTTATGTATTTGTAAATCTTTTCTGTACATTATAATCATTGCAATTATAAAACAAATTGCGAAAATAACTCCAAAAGTAATTTGACCTGATGTAAACATGATATGTTAGATTAGAAAAAATAAACAGCTAAAATAGCTGTTTATTTTATTAATTATTTCTTCTTCGGTTACGTTCTGTAACAATAAGGTTTAATTCTCGAGTGGTTTGTCCGGCAACAGAGGTATTTTCCTCGGCTCTGCGAATTAAATATGGGACAACTTCTTTAACCGGACCAAAAGGTAAATATTTTGCAATATTATAGCCATGTTTTGATAGGTTGTAACTCATGTTATCGCTCATTCCATAAAGCTGACCAAACCAAATACGATTATCGGTTTTATCTAAATTATAACTTTGCATCATTTGCATTAAGCTATATGCGCTATCCTCGTTATGGGTACCAGCAAAAAGGGCCATACAATCAAGATTATCCATCATGTATTTTACACCAGCATCGTAGTTTTCGTCTGTTGCTTGTTTTGATACACAAATAGGAGATTTATAGCCGCGTTCTTGCGCGCGTAAATTTTCTTTCTCCATATAAGCGCCACGAACAACTTTCATTCCAATATGAAAACCTTCTGCTTTGGCTTTAACATGTAACTTTTTTAAATACTCTAATCTGTCCCAACGATAAAACTGAGCCGTATTGTAAATAATCGCTTTTTGTTTGTTGTATTGACGCATCATTTCTTCACATAAGTCATCGGCTGCATCTTGCATCCAACTTTCTTCTGCATCAATTAAAAGCATTACATCTTTTTCGAAAGCGGTTTTGCAAATTTTTTCAAATCGAGCTACCGTTCTTTTCCATTCGGCCGTTTCCAAATCCGAAAGGTTTTGTTTTAAACCAACTTTTTCATAAAGTTCAATGCGACCTACACCAGTAGGTTTAAAAACAGCATAAGGAATAGCTTTACGTTCTTTAGCGAAATCAATAGTACGTAAAGTCATTTCTAAAGTTGCATCAAATTGCGTTTCTTCTGCTTTTCCTTCAACAGAATAATCCAATACCGATGATACACCCTTTGTATACATTAAATCAACAACTTTTAAACAATCCGTTTCTGAAACTCCTCCGCAGAATTGATCAAAAATAGTTTTTCTAATAATTCCTTCAACAGGTAAATTAAAACGTAGGGCAAGGTTTGTAACTTTAGTTCCTACTTTAACCAATCCGGGATTAGCAATCATTTTAAATAGAAAATAAGCTCTATCTAACTCTCCATTGCTTTTAAGTTCAAATGCGTTTTGAGTGTTGTTAAAAATTTTTTCCATAATTAGTGTGAGTTCTGCGACAAAGATATTACTAAGAAATATTATTTTTCATATTTTTTCTATTATTTTGCGTTTTAAAATTAAAAATAAAATGTTAGAAATTATCAGCAATAATCACAAGGTGTATTTTAATGAAGGCTGTATGCCATATTTGAATGAAAATTTAAAAGATGGGTGTTACTCTAAAATATTTATCATTGCTGATAGTGAAACAATTACTCATTGTGTTCCAAACTTTTTAGCAAATATGCAAACAAATATTCCGTTCGAAATTATTGAGTTTGAAACAGGAGAAGTACACAAAAATTTAGAAACTTGTTTGCAAATTTGGAAAGTATTAATTGAGCTAGAAGCCGATAGAAAAAGTTTAATCATTAATATTGGTGGTGGTGTTGTAACAGATTTAGGTGGTTTTATTGCCTCGACATTTAAAAGAGGAATTGATTTTATTAACGTGCCAACCTCGTTACTAGCTATGGTTGATGCTTCGATTGGTGGTAAAAACGGAATTGATTTAGGCAATTTAAAAAACCAAATAGGAACTATTACCAATCCTAAAGCAGTATTGATTCATACTGGATTTTTAGAAACCCTTCCACAAATTCAAATGCGTTCTGGTTTGGCCGAGATGTTAAAACACGGTTTGATACAAGATGCTGCGTATTGGCAACTTTTTAAAAACTTAGATCAATTAACAACCGAGGATCTGGATGCATTAATTTATCGTTCTGTAGAAATTAAAAACAATGTTGTAACACAAGATTTAACAGAAAATGGCATTAGAAAGTCGTTAAATTTTGGTCACACCTTGGGCCATGCTATTGAAAGCTATTGCATGGAAAATGAAAATAAACTAACTTTATTACATGGCGAAGCTATCGCTATAGGAATGATTTTAGAAAGTTATATTTCGTATCTAAAGAGTTTAATTACGCTTGCAGAATACCAAGATATAAAAACAACTATTTTATCAATTTTTGAAAGAATTGATTTTGATGAAAACGATATTGAAGCAATCATTCAATTGTTGATTTACGACAAGAAAAACGAATTTGGCAAAATTCAATTTTGTCTTTTAAATGGAATAGGCGACATTAAAATTAATCAGGAAGTAGACAATGATTTGATATACAATGCGTTTAGTGATTATAAAAAATAGTAATTTTTAATAATTTTATTAGTATTTTAAATGTAATAAATTTTTACATTTGCGCTCAAATAATGATAAAAAGCATAACAACATATTTTAACAATCCAACAGGAGTAAAGTTTATGTTTTCGACTTCAATATATAGTCGAAGCTTTGATGCTATACATATAATTCAATTTGAAAATTTATATATATTGAAGCCATTACACGAAGAGCTGCAAATTGTATATGCGAATCTAAGAGTTTGAGATTTCTCTAAATAAAGAGACACTTATTTTTTAACTTTTAAATTTGCATACATTAGCTATGAATACTAAATATTTCGATTTAATAAATCAAACTTTTTATTTTCCTCAAGAAGAATTTACTTTAAACAACGATAATAACTTATTATTTCATAATATTGATTTAATGAAATTAGTCGAGCAATATGGTACACCTTTAAAATTTACCTATTTGCCACAAATATCAAACAACATCAATAAGGCAAAAGGATGGTTCCGTAAAGCGATGGAAAAGCACAACTATCCAGGAAACTATTATTATTGTTACTGCACAAAAAGTTCGCATTTTGAATATGTGATGAATGAGGCTTTCAAAAACAATATCCACATCGAAACATCATCAGCTTTCGATATTAATATTGTTGAGAACTTATTAGAAAATAAAAAAATAAACAAAGACACCTTTGTTGTATGTAATGGTTTTAAACGCGACCAATACATCGAAAACATTGCACGATTAATAAACAACGGTCATAAAAACACAATTCCAGTAATTGATAATTACGAAGAATTAGATTTATTAGTAGATCGTATTGAAGGAAAATTCCCAATTGGAATCCGAATTGCATCAGAAGAAGAACCAAAATTTGAGTTTTATACCTCACGTTTAGGAATTGGATATAAAAACATTGTTCCTTTCTACAAAAAAAATATTCATGAAAATGAAAATGTAGAACTAAAAATGTTGCACTTCTTCATCAATACAGGTATTCGTGATACAGCCTACTATTGGAATGAATTAAGTAAATGTTTAAAAGTTTATATTAATTTAAGAAGAGAATGTCCTACATTAGATAGTTTAAATATTGGTGGTGGTTTTCCTATTAAAAATTCACTTACATTTGATTATGACTACGCTTACATGGTAGACGAGATCATCAATCAAATTAAAATTGCTTGTGACGAGGCTGAAGTGCCATGTCCAAACATTTTCACTGAATTTGGATCATTCACAGTAGGAGAGTCTGGCGGTGCAGTTTATAAGGTACTTTATCAAAAACAACAAAATGATAGAGAAAAATGGAACATGATAGATTCATCTTTCATCACAACTTTACCAGACACATGGGCGATAAATAAGCGCTTTATTATGTTAGCTGTAAATCGTTGGAACGATTCATACGAACGTGTTTTATTAGGAGGTTTAACTTGCGATAGCGATGATTATTACAACTCGGAGCAAAACTTAAACGCCATTTATCTACCAAAATATAATAAAGAGAAACCGTTATATTTAGGATTCTTTAATACGGGAGCATATCAAGAAAGTATTGGTGGTCAGGGCGGATTACATCACTGTTTAATCCCACAGCCAAAACACATCTTAATTGATAAAGATGAAAATGGTATTATTGCAACCGAAGTGTTTTCTGACCAACAAAAAGCAGAAGATGTACTTAAAATTTTAGGATATAAATAAAAAATAATTAACTTTAATATAAATACAAATATATAATAATGAATAAAGGTCCAATTAGTCAGTTTATTGAGCAAAACTTTTTGCACTTTAACTCTGCGGCTTTAGTAGATGCAGCAAAAGGGTATGAAACACATATAAACGAAGGAGGTAAAATGATGGTAACTTTAGCAGGAGCAATGTCGACTGCTGAGTTAGGTATTTCATTAGCAGAAATGATTCGTGCTGGAAAAGTTGATATCATCTCTTGTACAGGTGCAAACTTAGAAGAAGATGTAATGAATTTAGTTGCGCACTCACACTACAAAAGAGTACCAAATTACCGTGACTTAACTCCACAAGACGAGTGGGAATTATTAGAAAATCACTACAACCGTGTAACAGACACTTGTATTCCTGAGGAAGAAGCATTCCGTCGTTTACAAAAACACTTAGAAGATGTATGGCATAGTGCTGAAGCTAAAGGGGAAAGATATTTTCCACACGAATTTTTATACCAAGTAGTTAACTCAGGAGTTTTAGAACAATATTACGAAATTGATCCTAAAAATTCATGGATTATTGCTGCTGCAGAGCGTAACATTCCAATCGTTTGTCCAGGATGGGAAGATTCTACAACAGGAAACATCTTTACATCAAACGTAATTAAAGGTAAATTAAATGTACACACTGTAAAAACAGGAATCGAGTACATGATTTATTTAACAGAATGGTATAGAGCAAACTCTGCAGGAAAAGGTGTAGGTTTCTTCCAAATTGGTGGAGGTATCGCAGGAGACTTCCCAATTTGTGTTGTACCAATGATGTACCAAGATTTAGAATGGACTGATGTTCCTTTCTGGTCGTATTTCTGTCAAATTTCTGACTCAACAACATCTTACGGATCTTACTCTGGAGCTGTTCCAAACGAAAAAATTACATGGGGAAAATTAGATATCAATACACCTAAGTTTATTGTAGAATCTGATGCAACAATCGTTGCTCCGCTTATTTTTGCCTATATTTTAGATAAATAATATTTAGTAGTATCAAATTTTAAACTTAAAAGACACTGTACTTTACTAATGAAAAGAGTAATTGTAGATTATGCTAAACTAACAAACGAAATCTTATCACTATTAGTCGAAAAGTTTCCTGATGGATACGATGATTCAGATATCATCCGTTTTAAAAACGCCAAAAATGAAACTATTGAGGCAGTAGAAGTTAGAACAGAAGACACCATTTATCTTGTAAAAGTAAGCACGAAGTTAGCTGATAGAATCGAGAATTTCGACGACGAAGAAGACGATGTTTTACCTGTTGATGCAATTCCTGCTGTAGCAATTAAAGATATTGACTTGGACGAAGACGAAGATGAAGATGAGGAACCTCTAAACAAAAATCGTGACGACGATGGAGACGACGACGAAGATGAAGATGAAGCAGAAGAGCCTATCGATGAAGATTTTGAAGAAGATGAAGACTAATATTTATCTTACTAAATAATTCAAAATAAAAAAGGGAGAAGTTTTAAACTTCTCCCTTTTTTATTTATTGAAAAAAATAAAGGAGTTATATAAAATAACTCCTTTATCAACTTATATTTTTACAGTCCAATTAAATGTATCTTCAGCTAATTTGTACTGAATGTCGTTTAATTTTTCTTTAATTTCTAAAGATAATAACTTTTCAAGTTTTGGTAATTCAAAGTAATTTTCTTTGTATTGGAAACCAACAATTGGGTTAACAACTGCAGCTGTTCCAGCCCCAAAAATCTCTTTTAAAGAGCCGTTTTGGTGTGCTACAACCAATTCATCTACTGTAATTGGGCGAACTTCCGTTTTAATTCCTTCTCTTTCAGCCAACGCTAAAATAGATTTTCTAGTTACACCATCTAAAATACGCTCACTAGTAGGAGCAGTTACTAAAGTGTCATTAATTCTGAAGAAAACGTTCATCGTTCCAGCTTCTTCTAATTTAGTATGCGTAGCATCATCCGTCCAAATTACTTGTTGAAATCCTTTTTCATTCGCTAATTTTGTAGGATAAAACTGTCCAGCATAATTACCAGCAGCCTTAGCGGCACCAATCCCGCCGTTTGCAGCTCTAGAGAAATGATCTGCAATTACAACTTTTACTTCGCCAGAATAATACGATTTAACAGGAGATAAAATGATGCAAAATCTAAATTCTTGAGATGGAGATGCAATAACACCAACTCCAGTACCAATCATAAATGGTCTAATATACAAGGCGTTACCTTTACCTTTTTTAACCCATTCTTTATCGATCGAGATTAATTGTTTTAATCCATTCATAAAAATATGTTCTGGTACTTCTGGCATTGCTAAACGTACAGCAGATTTATTAAAACGCTCATAGTTTTGATCCGGACGGAATAACCATATAGCATCACTTTCATCTTTATACGCTTTCATTCCTTCAAAAATAGCTTGACCGTAGTGAAAAACTCTTGATGATGGATCCATTTGAAATGGTGCATAAGGTAAAATTTCTGGTTGTTGCCATTCACCATTTACAAAATCACAAATTAACATATGATCTGTAAATTCTTTACCAAAAATTAAGTTATCAAAATCTACAGAATTAATTTTTGATGTTGGAGATGTGATAACTTTAATATCACTTGTTGTATTTGTTTCCATTATTTTTTATTACAAAACTAATCGAGAAAACTCAATTATGTTATATTAATAATTAGTGTAGTGTTATTGCAAATTTAATAAAAACTAATTCATAAATCTACTTTTTTTAGTAAAAATGCATTTTTGTACACTTTTACATATTAAACATTCTTATGTAGTTATATCTTAAAGAAAAGTATCTTTGTTTTAAAATAAATACTATTTTTACACAAAATTATACTTTAAAAAATATAATATGAAAAAGATTATCCTTACTTCTTTTGTCTTAGCGTTAGGCTTAGCAAGCTGTAAAACTGAAAATAAGCAACAAGTTGAAGAGGTTGCTCAAGAAATTGCAAAAATTGAAATGGAGAATTTTGGTGAAGATTTTGAAGCTTTAGATGTTAAATCTAAAGAAGAAATGGCTAAAATTTTTACTGAAATGAAAGAAGGCGATACCTTACAGGTTCAATTTCAATCAGAAATTGGTGCAACATGTAAAAAGAAAGGATGTTGGATGAGTTTGGATTTAGGAAATGAAGAAAAAGCAATTGTAAAGTTTAAAGATTATGGATTTTTTGTTCCAAAAGAAGGAGCAGAAGGTAAAGAATCAATTGTAAACGGTAAGGCTTATTTATCAATCACATCTGTTAACGAATTAAAACACGATGCAAAGGATGCAGGAAAACCACAAGCAACAATAGACAGTATTGTAGCGCCAAAAATTCAGAAAATGATTATGGCAACGGGTGTTCAAATTGCTAAATAATGAAATACATTTTTATACTTTTTACATTAGCTTCACTGATTTCGTGTCAAAATAAAACAGAAAATATTGAGACACAAAATCCTGACAACGCTCAGTCTGACAGCACATCAAGCTCGTTTGTAATGTACGAAATGTCTGAAATGGCAAGCTTGATGGAGCAAATGTTTGTAGAGAACAAACGCTTAAGAACGCGTATTATTGAGAATGATACTTTAGGAGAAATGCCAAATTATTTTGATGGCATTTTGACAAAAAAATTAACCGATAGCACCGATTTTGATCAATTTTATGTTGATCATGCCAAAATGTTTTTAGAAAATCAAAAAAACATCTACAACAATCCTACGCAAGCCAAAGAAAAATTTAATGCCAGCGTTGATGCTTGTATTAAATGTCACGAGGTAAAATGCGGCGGACCTATACAACGAATTAAAAAATTATATATACCATAATTAATTATGAAACGTAGTTTTATCGTAACAGAAGATGGTTCTAAATCATTATATGTTCATGAAATGGGAGAGACGTATCATTCTAAATTTGGTGCTTTACAAGAAGCTAATTTTGTATTTATAAAAAACGGACTTGATTTATATAAAAATCAGTCCGTTTCTATTTTAGAGATTGGTTTTGGTACAAGTTTAAATGCTTTTGCAACACTTTGTAAAGCCCAAACATTGAATTTAAAAATTGAATATACCGGAGTTGAGGCTTACCCACTTACAAAAGAAGAAATCAGTAATTTGAATTATCCAGAAATAGCAAATCGATTGGATTTAGTTCCTGATTTCGAAAAAATGAATGAAGTCAGTTGGGAAAATTCACATATAATTAATGACATTTTTACTATTAAAAAACAACAAAAATATTTTGATCAAATTGAAGATATTGAGCAATATGATTTAATTTATTTTGATGCTTTTGGTTATCAATTTCAACCCGAATTATGGACCAAAGAAATTTTTGATCGTATGTTCACAGCTTTAAAACCAGGTGGTGTGTTGGTAACATACGCTTGCCGAAGTATTATTAAAAATAACATGAAAGCTTCTGGTTTTATAACAGAAAAATTGCCCGGCCCACCAGGTAAAAGAGAAATGCTACGCGCTAAAAAAATAGCACTTTAATTTTTTTATTAACTTTTTTTTATGAAATAGGTATTTGAAATGTTTAAAAATTATAATATCTTTATTCTAACTACAAAAACAC
>CANRKI010000066.1 GCA_947631175.1 uncultured Flavobacterium sp. | reverse complement strand
AGAAGATCCAACACGTATGTTTGCCGGAGAAGGAGGACCAGAACGTACCAACCGTCGTTTCCACTATGTATCTAAAGGAATGCCTGCTAAACGTTTATCAACAGCTTTTGACTCGGTAACTTTATACGGAAACGATCCAGGTCACCGTCCAGACATTTACGGAAAAATTGGTAATGCCGGTGTTTCTATTTGTTGTTTAGACGATGCAAAAAAATTATATTCAGGTTTCGATTTAGCACACGCAATGACGTCGGTTTCTATGACCATCAACGGTCCAGCACCAATGTTATTAGGATTCTTTATGAATGCAGCAATCGATCAGCAATGTGAAATTTACATCAAACAAAATGGATTAGAAGCAGAAGTAGAAGCGAAGATTGCAGCTATTTATAAACAAAAAGGTGCAGAGCGTCCGCGTTATAATGGCGAATTGCCAGAAGGAAACGATGGTTTAGGATTGATGCTTTTAGGTGTTACCGGAGATCAAGTTTTACCAGCAGACGTTTATGCCGAAATCAAGAAAAATACATTAGCGCAAGTTCGTGGAACAGTTCAGGCAGATATTTTAAAAGAAGATCAAGCACAAAATACGTGTATTTTCTCTACAGAATTTGCTTTACGTTTAATGGGCGACGTACAAGAATACTTCATCGATAAAAACGTGCGTAACTTCTATTCGGTTTCTATTTCAGGATACCACATTGCCGAAGCTGGTGCAAATCCGGTAACGCAATTGGCATTTACATTAGCAAACGGATTTACGTATGTAGAGTATTATTTATCTCGCGGAATGGACATTAACGCGTTCGGACCAAACTTATCATTCTTCTTCTCGAATGGTATCGATCCAGAATATTCGGTAATTGGTCGTGTAGCTCGTCGTATTTGGGCAAAAGCATTAAAGAATAAGTACGGAGCTAACGAAAGAGCACAAATGTTGAAATACCACATTCAAACATCGGGTCGTTCGTTACACGCACAAGAAATCGATTTCAACGATATTCGTACAACGTTACAAGCTTTATACGCAATTTACGACAACTGTAACTCGTTACACACAAACGCGTACGACGAGGCTATTACAACGCCAACAGAAGAATCGGTACGTCGTGCAATGGCTATTCAATTAATCATTAATAAAGAGTTAGGTTTAGCTAAAAACGAAAACCCAATTCAAGGTTCGTTCATTATCGAAGAATTAACCGATTTAGTAGAAGAAGCAGTTTTAGCAGAATTCGACAGAATCACAGAACGTGGAGGCGTTTTAGGCGCAATGGAAACCATGTACCAACGTTCTAAAATTCAAGAAGAATCGTTATACTACGAAACATTGAAACACAACGGAGAATTCCCAATTATCGGAGTAAACACATTCTTAAGTTCAACAGGTTCTAAAACAGTAGTTCCAGCCGAAGTAATTCGTGCAACAGAAGAGGAAAAACAATTCCAAATCAAAACAAAAGAAAGCCAAAACGAGCGCAACGCAACAGCAGTAGCTCAGGCTTTAGAAGCGGTTCAAACAGCAGCCATCAACAACAAAAACATTTTCGAGGTGTTAATGGATGCGTCAAAAGTTTGTACATTAGGTCAAATCACATCGGCGTTGTTCGAAGTAGGAGGTCAGTACCGCCGCAACATGTAAACGCATTTTTAGTATAAAAACAAAAACGTATCTGTTTATTCGGATACGTTTTTTTATGTTCAATTTTTTATTTTGGGCGTTCCCTACGGTCGGGCTTTACGCTATATCTTTTGTTCGTTCCTCACAAAAGGATGCCGCTACAATCCCTAACGCAAAAAAAATATCCCCAAAACATAACATTTTGGGGATATTTTTTTATATGTAAATCGTTTAAGGTACAACAGTCAGGAACAAGTAAGTTGCAAAAATAACCAACAATACAATTCCTTTCTGAATATTTGTTTTACCACTAATCAACGATTGCGAAACAATAAATAATGAAAGAACTAAAAGTAAAGTCGATTTTGCATCAATTCCTAAAGAAACTTGCATGCCCGTAAAATAACAAACAATCGCTACCGCCGGAATGGTTAATCCAATCGAAGCTAACGCAGATCCTAAAGCTAAATTTAACGAAGTTTGAATTCGATCCATTTTTGCTGCCTTGTATGCCGCTAAACCTTCGGGTAATAAAATCACTAAAGCAATAATAATTCCTACTAATGATTTTGGAGCCCCAAAGTCTAATACAACTTGCTCAATAGTTGGAGAAAGTTTTTTAGATAATAAAACAACTACGATTAATGCACCAAAAAGTAAGAATAAACAAGTTATTGTAGTTCTAAGATTTGGAATTTTTCCGTGAATTTCGATCTCAGCTTGTTCTATTTCTTCTATTTTTTCTTTTTTCTTTTGGCTGATGATATCGTCTTCTGTCAAAAAGTAGTTACGGTGTCTAAACGTTTGAACAGAAATAAAACCTGTATATAATACTAATGAAATAATGGCAACAAATAAAAGTTGGCTTTCAGAATAGACGCCTTCAACTTCTGAGGTAGTGTAATTTGGTAAAACCAAAGTTAATATTGAAATAGCGATTAAAGTTGTTAACGCCGTAGAGACTCCTTGTTTTATAAAAATCTGTTCTTTGTATCGGTAACTCCCAGCGAGTAAACATAGCCCTATAATTCCAGTAATAATAATCATAATTGCTGCAAATACAGTATCTCGGGCAAGTATAGACGGCTGGTCTCCGGTCTCTGATAACATCAGCGATACAATAAGTGATACTTCAATAATAGTGATAGCTAAAGCTAAAATGATTGTACCAAAGGGTTCACCAACTTTATGGGCAATAACTTCTGCATGGTGAACTGCTGATAATACCGATATTATTAATGATATACCTAGTAATATCGCCATTACTGTAGAAATTTCTTGTAAGGAATTTGCATGGATTAAAGATCCAATTCCTAAAATAGGACAAACAACAGTCCAAAGTGGTAATGAAATTTTTAGGCTTCTGTCTAAAAAATTTTCTTGCATATGCGTTTAATTGTTAAGTGTACATTTTTAATTTTTGTGAATACTAATTTTAGTCATTATTTATTTGTTGTTGGGTGTTAACCCTAATATCTTGTCAAAAAACACAAGGCAATCCTGGTCAAAACTAGGTGTTTGTAAAAGTTCTAAACTACGTTTTAACATCCTATCGAATTCAATCTGAGAAAAGTTATTTTTAAAACTTTGAACATAAAAATTTCCAATAACTCCAAAAACACCATTAATCTCTTTATCATTAATTTTTTGAGTCGATTTAAAACGTTGTCTCAAAACACTAGCACCAACATAAGCACCAATTTCAACGACATCATTAATATTTAATCCGTTGTGTTGACTTTTTGCTTTTAATAATTTATCTAAATCGTTTAAAATAACATCTTGTATATTTAATTCTTTCATTTTTTTAGTCATTTTCACAAAAGTACGTTTTTTTTGATTTTTTTCATAATTAGATTTTACTTTTTAATGTTAAACTTAACGTTTTGATATATTTGAATCCTTTTTAAGAATGAAAAATTGAGCTTATTATAAAAACATACTTAAATATGTGCTGATTTATTATTTTTCCTCTTTATATCGTTGTTTTTATTTTTAATGTGATAAAAAACAGATTTTGTTAAATTTTATTCGTAAGTATTAGTTCGTTTTAATATATATTTTAATAAATTATGAATATTTTTTATCTGTTAATAAAAAGCTAAAAAACATAAATAAATTATAAATAAAAGTTGTTAAATATATTCATTTCGGCTAATTTTCAAAATCAAAATAACACTAAACGTTAACATAAATGTTATCAACACACACAACACCAAATCCTATTAAAAAACTATTGGTTGCCAATCGAGGCGAAATTGCTATTCGTATTTTACGTGCGGCTTCAGAGATGCGTATTCGTACCGTTTCTGTTTATACTTTTGAAGATCGTTATTCCTTACATCGATTTAAATCGGATGAATCTTATCTGATTGGAGATGAAAACGCTCCTTTAAAACCTTATTTAGATATTGATGAAATTATTCGAGTTGCTAAAGAAAATGAGGTAGATGCTATACATCCTGGTTATGGATTTTTAAGCGAAAATGTTGAATTTGCTCGAAAATGTCGTGAAGCCGGAATAACCTTTGTTGGACCACAACCCGAGGTGATGGAACAATTAGGAGATAAAATTGCAGCTAAAAAATTAGCACGTTCTATTAATGTTCCAGTAATCGAAGATGCTTTTATTGATGCCAACGCTGTAGATTTGGCTTTGGACAAAGCGCAAACCATTGGTTTTCCTGTAATTTTAAAAGCTGCCGCTGGTGGTGGTGGTCGCGGAATGCGAGTAGTGCGTAAAGCAGATGAGTTAATTTCTTCGTTCAGAGAAGCATCGGGAGAAGCTTTAAAAGCCTTTGGTGATGGAACCATTTTTATCGAAAAATTTATCGATCAACCCAAACATATTGAGGTACAATTATTAGCCGATAATCACGGAAATATTGTGCACTTATACGAAAGAGATTGCTCTGTACAACGTCGTTTCCAAAAAGTTGTTGAGGTTGCGCCAGCGCCTAATTTGCCTCAAAAAGCAAAAGACGAAGTGTATAAATACGCTACTGAAATTGCAAAAGCTGTAAATTACAACAACGCAGGAACTGTAGAGTTTTTGGTTGATTTAGATAACAATGTTTATTTTATAGAAGTTAACCCACGTATTCAGGTAGAACATACCGTTACCGAAGAAATTACAGGAATTGATATTGTTCGTAGTCAAATTTTAATTGCGCAAGGTGTTACTTTATCAGATCCTCGCATCCATATTAAAAACCAAGACGATGTAAAACTAAACGGGTTTGCGATTCAATGCCGAATTACAACCGAAGATCCAGAAAATAATTTTAAACCAGACTACGGAACTATTATTGCCTACAGAAATGCAGGTGGTTACGGAATTCGTTTAGACGAAGGTTCAGCTTATGCTGGTATGACAATTTCACCGTTTTTTGATTCGATGATTGTAAAAGTTACCGCATCTGGTCGAACACTTTCTGGAGCGGCACAACGTTTACATCGTTCGTTAACCGAATTTAGGGTTCGTGGTGTAACTACTAATATTCCTTTTTTAGAAAATGTAATTACTCACGAAAAATTCAGAAAAGGTGAATGTACCGTTAATTTTATCGAACAACATCCAGAGCTTTTTAATTTTAAAAAGCATCAAGATAGCTCAACTAAAGTTTTAAAATATTTAGCAGATATTAAAGTAAACGGTCATGTAGATGTTAAACAATACGATGCTAATAAAAAGTTTCGCACTCCAATTCTTCCTTTTAACGACTTAAAATCTGAGATGCCAAAAGGTACTAAAGATTTATTAACAGAAATTGGACGTGATGCTTTTGTAAAACAAATTAGAGCAGACAAACAAATTCATTATACAGATACTACGTATCGTGATGCACATCAATCCTTAGTTGCAACGCGTGTTCGTACAAAAGATATTTTAGCAGTTGCAAATGGTTTTGCACGCAATAATCCACAGTTTTTATCGTCAGAAGTTTGGGGTGGCGCAACCTTTGATGTTGCTTTACGCTTTTTACACGAATGTCCGTGGGAACGATTAGAAAAACTTAGAGTAGCGATGCCAAACACTTTACTTCAAATGTTATTCAGAGGAAGTAATGCAGTTGGTTATTCGGCTTATCCACGCAATATCGTTCAAAAATTTATTGAGCAAGCTTGGGAAAAAGGAGTTGATGTTTTCAGGATTTTCGACTCGTTAAACAACCTAGATTCTATGTTGCCAGCAATTAACTTTGTTGTAAATAACACACAAGGAATTGCGCAACCTTCTATTTGTTATACAGGAGATGTATTACGTACAGAAAACAACAAATATAATTTAGAATATTATGTAACCTTAGCTAAAAAGTTAGAAGATGCCGGCGCGCACATGTTAGCAATTAAAGACATGGCAGGTTTATTAAAACCGCAAGCAGCCGAACTTTTAATTCCAGCTTTACGTGATGCCGTACAAATACCAATTGCATTACACACCCACGATACCGCAGGAACTCAAGTAGCAACATATTTAAAAGCAATTCAATCGGGAATTGATTCTATTGATTGTGCTGTAGCTTCCTTTTCGGGTACAACCTCACAACCAAATTTAAACTCGATGGTTGCTTTAATGCAAGGCGATGCACGTGAGCGAAAAATGGATTTAAATAGTTTAAATGAATATTCTAACTATTGGGAATCGGTTCGTGAAATGTATTATCCGTTTGAATCTGATTTAAAATCTGCAACTGCCGAAGTTTATGAAAATGAAATTCCTGGTGGACAATATTCTAATCTACGTCAGCAAGCAGAAGGTGTTGGTTTAGGTGATAAACTGGCAACTATTAAATCTAATTACAAAAATGTAAACGAACTTTTTGGTGATATTGTAAAAGTAACACCAAGTAGTAAAGTAGTGGGTGATATGGCTTTATTTATGACAGCAAATGGATTAAGTAAAGAAGATGTTTTAGATGAAACTAAAAACCATTCGTTTCCGGCATCAGTAGTTGGCTTTTTTAATGGTGATTTAGGAATTCCATACGGTGGTTTTCCAGAAAAATTACGTGGAATTGTTTTACGTAATGTTGAAAATTTAGGCGAAGCGCAAGCACAAATTTTGCCAGACGTAGATTTAGATGCAAGTACAAATGCATTCTACAATGAATATCCAGGAAGTACATTTTTAGATTATTTATCTTATCAAATGTTTCCTAAGGTTTATGCCGAATATTATCAGTACAAAGCAACTTATGGTGATGTTTCGCAAATACCAACTCCAGCTTTCTTTTATCCAATTAAAAAAGAAGAAGAAGTACAGATTCAATTACGTAAAGGAAAAACAATTTCGGTGAAGTTAGACGCTGTTTCTAAAGCAGACGAAGATGGGAATAGAAAAGTTACCTTTGTTTTAAATGGTAGTAAACGTACGGTTCAGGTTAAAGACACTTCAATAAAAACGTTAAAGGTAGCTCACGAAAAAGTTGTGGATACCGAAAAACAAGTTGGTGCACCGTTACAAGGTAGTTTATCAGCAATAATGGTTAAAGTAGGTGATGAGGTAGCAGCTGGCGCTCCGTTATTTGTTATTGAGGCTATGAAAATGGAAAGTACAGTTTCTGCTACAAATTCAGGAAGGATAAAACGTGTTGCTTTAGCTGCAAATGTTATGGTTGATCAAAACGATTTGATTGTTGAATTTGAATAATATTGTTTTAAATATTTATATAAGACGAGTTGTTAAAAACAACTCGTTTTTTTTGTGTTAAAATAGTTTGATTGTAAAATAAAATTTGTTAATTTTTGTTAATATTAATATATAGCAAATTAATAATCAAAAACTTAACCATCATGAAAAAAATACTGTTTATTCTCGTTTTGCCTTTGGCTATGATTTCTTGTGGAAAAAAAGATTGTTCTGATCTGGAATCAAAATATGCTTCTCAGCCCGAAGCAGTGAAGGCAATTACTTCGGCAAAATTTCAGCTTAGAGAATCCCAAACAACTGCTAATAGTTCTTCTATTAAAAGAGTTGAATATTTTAGTTGTGACGGAGCAAAGGGATATTTAGTTGTATATAATCTTTCGGGTGATGTATTTTTACATAAAGATGTTCCGTTAGATGTTTGGAAAGGATTAAAAGAATCAGAATATATGCGTAATTATTATAATGATAATTTAAGAGATAAGTACGCTTATTAAATTAATACTCATTTACAAAGTAAAAGGCTCAAAATAAAATTTTGAGCCTTTTTTATTATTTAGATAAAAATCTATAATCTTCGTAACAACTTTTAATAGCATCCATTATTTGTAAATCGGTAGCTGTGTCAATAAAAGTTTTAGAATATTCGCATTTTTGTAAAATATCAGTGATATCTTTTTTGGTGATGTTTAGTAATGCGCAAACCATTTCTCTGTCATATTTTGTAGCCAAGGAGTTTCGAACATTTTCGTCATCTTTTACCTTTCTTAGCTTTTTCATTTCTTTTCCTTTTTTCGAAAAAGTATTAAAAAGTGCATCTGCTGGGTTTGCATAACCTCCTAAAACACTATTAGCAAGTTTAGAGCCATCGTTTGCTTCGTAACCGTAATTTAAACCAGTAATGTTCAGTCTATAATTTTCTTCTAATTGAATTAATTTACTATCAACTTCTAAAACACCAGTTAGTTGGTATTTATGTATTATAATCTCATCTAAAGCATTGGCTTTTTCAATAATTTTAATTTTAAAATCATCTTTTACTTTAATCCAGTCCGCAGGAACTCTAACTTTAATGGATTGATAACCTACAAACGAAATGTGCAGTGTATCGTTAACTTGTGCCTCAATTTCAAATTTACCAAGTTCGTTCGTTACACTTCCTTTAACTGAGTTTAAGTTTATAACGTTTGCGTTGTTAATGGGTAATTGGCTAAACTCGTCAACTACGGTACCTTTCAATAAAACAGGTTCTTCTTGAGCGTACAATTTGTTAAATTGTACAAGCATCAATAAAAAAACTACAAAATATCTCATACATTTATAATATGGCTTAAATGTAGGGTATATTTTGTAGTTTTGAAATTATATTTGAAGAAAATTAACTAAAAAAAATTAATTTCTTCTTCTTCTTGATGTAGATGATTCAGATTCAGGTCTTCTAGATCTACGTTCGTTAATCGATGGTCTATCCGAGTCTCTTCTTTCGTTTCTAGGAGCGCGGTCGCCTCTAGGTCTATCATTTCTATCGCCTCTAGGTCTGTCATTTCTGTCAGATCTAAAGCCTCTTTCTCCTCCTCTGTCAGATCTTCCAAATGCAGGTTTTCTATCTCCACCGCGACCGTTATGATCACGACGACGTGTGTTAGATCCACCATCATTTTTAGAAATCTCAACATTGATTCTTCTTCCGTTATGGTCGAATCCGTTTAATACAGACATTACTTTATCAGCATGTTCTGCATCTGTGTTAAAGAAAGAGAATCCTTCTTTTACGTCTACTTTAAATAAATCATCACGACCTAAATCTAAAGTATCACGTAAGAAATCTTTAAGTGACATCCAGTCAAAATTATCCTTTTGACCTACGTTAATAAAGTAACGTACTGCACCATCAGTAGGAATTGTTGCTGGTTTGCGTTCTCCACGTTCTCCGCGATCTGATCCTTGAGAAGTTAAATCACGTGAGTTTTTGTAGTATGAAATGAAACGGTTAAACTCTAAAGAAACTAATTTTTTTACAACATCTTCTTTAGATAAATCAGCTAATACTTCGTTAATTGCTGGTAAATATTGATCAATTTCGCTATCAATTTCTACACTTTTAATTTTATTAGCTAAGTGAATTAACTGTGTTTCACAAATTTCTGATCCAGATGGAATTGCTTTTTCAATAAATTTGTTTTTCATGATACGTTCAATCTGACCAATTTTACGAATTTCTGATTTCGTAATAATAATCATAGAAGTACCTGTTTTTCCCGCACGACCTGTACGACCAGAACGGTGCGTATAAGTTTCAACTTCATCTGGTAATTGGTAGTTGATTACGTGAGTTACATCATCAACGTCAATACCACGAGCAGCAACGTCTGTAGCTACTAACATTTGAATTTGACGTCCGCGGAAAGATTTCATTACTGCATCACGTTGTGCTTGTGATAAGTCACCGTGTAAAGCAGCTGCGTTGTAACCATTTTCGATTAATTGTTCTGCAACTTGTTGTGTATCACGTTTTGTACGACAGAAAATAACAGAGAAAATATCTGGGTTAGAGTCTGCTAAACGTTTTAAAGCTGAGAAACGATCACGAGCGTTTACTACGTAGAATTCGTGTGTAACGTTAGTGTTACCTTGGTTTTTGTGTCCAACAGTAATTTCTGTTGGGTTAGACATAAAGTCTTTAGCGATTCTTGCAACCTCTTGAGGCATTGTAGCAGAGAATAACCATGTAAATTTGTTTTCTGGTGTATGTGATAAGATAGAACGGATGTCTTCATAGAATCCCATGTTTAACATTTCGTCTGCCTCATCTAAAACACAAAAGTTAATATTTTCAATATTAACCATACCACGATTAATCATGTCTTGCATTCTACCAGGAGTTGCTACAATAATTTGTGCACCTCTTTTAACATCGCGAGCTTGATCATTAATGCTCGCTCCCCCATATACCGCAACTGTATTTAACCCTTTTACGTATTTTGAGTATTGTTTAATCTCGTTTGTGATTTGTAAACATAACTCACGTGTAGGCGATAAAATTAAAGCTTGTGTCCCTCTGTTGTCCGCATCAATTTTTTGGATAAGCGGAAATCCAAATGCCGCTGTTTTTCCTGTCCCTGTTTGCGCTAGAGCAACAATGTCGATATCGTTTTCCAATAATAGGGGAATCGCTTTTTGTTGTACTTCTGACGGATTTTCAAATCCTAGATCTTTAATCGCCAGCAGTAGCGACTCATTCAATCCTAATTGTTCAAAATTATTCATTCGATATTTTTAATAAAGTGCAAAGGTACAGCTTATTAATGACATATGCTAAATTTGTTTGATATTTTATGTTATTGTTAATTATTGATTTTCAGCATGATAGGTTTCTAAAAAGCTAATTAATTTTTGAATTGCGATCCCTCTGTGACTTATTTTGGATTTTTCTTGTAGATCCATTTCAGCAAATGTTTTATCTAGATCGTTTGCAATAAAAATTGGGTCGTATCCAAACCCATTTTCACCTTTAGGTTGTTCTGTTATTTTACCGTTTATACTGCCTTCAAACAAATAATGTTTCCCTTTTAAGTTAAGAGCTATTACCGTTTTGAAGTGTGCTTTACGGTTTGAATGATTTTCTAAATTTTTTAAAACCAATTCTAGATTGTTTTTGTCATTTTTTGGCTCCCCAGCATATCGCGCTGAATAAACTCCTGGAGCACCGTTTAAAGCATCAATTAATAAACCACTATCGTCTGCAAAACAATCTATATTGTATTTAGATGTAATGTAATTAGCTTTTAATTGTGCATTTCCTTCAATAGTAGGTTCTGTTTCTTCAATATCATCAAAACATCCAATATCTGTTAAAGAAATTACTTCATATAAATCTTTAAGTAGTGATTTCATTTCCTCAACTTTATTTTTATTGTGTGAGGCGAATACTATTTTTTTCATGTTAATTTAGTCTTTTTTTGATAAAATTACAATTATTTATTATAAAATTTTGATTTTGATTATTTGTGCCGTATTTTTGTAACCGCTTTTTTAAAATGTAATAATAAACTTAATAAAGAATTATTTAGCGTAAAATTCATCTAAATAATTGTAATTACCAATGAAAAATTAATTTTAATATATGTATTCTAATCGAAGTCTATCTTTTCTAATCTTATTTTTTTTTAGTTTGATTAGTTATGGCCAAACTTGTAATGAAGGTACTGCTGTTTATGCGCAGCAAGGAACTTCAAACTATAAAGATCAAGTATTGTGGCTTACATGGGGAGGAAATGTTGGTTCCTTTGGAGTTCCAGATCAAAACTTAGGAAATGGATCTAGTTCTAAAGCAACATTTTATCTTGCTAACCAACAAATGTGTTTTGAATGTTCTGTAGAAACAAATTCAGACAAATTAAAAAGTTATCGGCCGGGTAATTGGCTTGGGGATTCTCTAGATGATATGTATAATATATCTGGTACTGGAGCAGCTAATACTTTAATAAATGGTATTAGTATTACAGGAGGTGTTGGGAATTTTAAATTAGTCTGTAAATCTAAGCTTAATGGTATTCCTTACAAGATTAAAGGACTTGTAATGGGAGATGCGGAAAGTATGGATGCTTCTGGTCGAGAATTTTTAATTGCCTCTGGAAAAGGTACTTGGCAAGTGGTTGAAATGAATAAGACACTTGCAACTAATGCGGGCGCTTATGAAATATCTAAATACATAAATCAAGATAATTTAGAGAATGAAATAGCAATTAGTAAAGGGAATGACGCTGGTGCTGCTGCTGTTTCTTTTTTATCTTTCAATCAAAATGCTTATGAAGGTCCAGAAGATGCTGTATCTATTAATTTTTCTATTAGTGGTAATGGGACAACTGCAATTGCAATTGGATTATTAGTACCAAATGCAGATGGGGGAGATGCACCAAATAGTTATGGAGAAGCTTATCATTTAATTAAAGATATTAATATTACCTCAGATGGAATTAACGAAGGTGATGGTATTGTAAATGCTAATGCAACTAACTTTACTCCTGGAAAAATTATACCGCCAGCTGATTTGTTTTTAGGAACAAAAGGTCCAGATGCGGAACGTTCCATGTTGTTTAGTGCTAATGGTTTAGGTGATGATAATTATGGTGATAATTTAGGTGAAGAAGATGCTTGGCCTGCCGATAAAAAAATTATATATGATATTTTGCCTGGTTCTGTAATTGATGTTGATATTCCTTATGTAAGTAGCGAAGTTGCTAAAATTGCAGGATGGATTGATTTTAATCGCAATGGTGTTTTTGAACCAAGTGAACGAACTATGGTTGCAACGAATCCAGGATCAGGAACCGTTCGTTTAAGTTGGACTGTTCCGGCAGATTTTGTAAAGGGAAAAACCTTTGTGAGATTAAGAATGTCTACTCTAGAAGATGATATTATTTTACCAACTGGTGTCGCAATTGATGGAGAAGTTGAAGATCACGAAATCATTATTGATGATCCTAAATTTAAAATCTCTAAAAGTAGCAACGCAGTAAATAATATATGGAATAGTACTACTTCTGATAAAAAATACTTTTTAAATATTACTAATATTGCTACAGTAGCATCGTACGGTACTGTTAAAGTTTTAGATTTATTACCTAACGGAATGACTCCAAATTGGAGTGGAACATATGTTAATAATGGATGGACTTTAACCTATTCGGGACAATTAATTACAGCAATAACTACTAATGTTATAGCGTCTAATGCTACAAATTTGATAGAAGTTCCTGTAAAAATTAACGAAAATCTTCCGTCAAATACATATGTAAATAAGGCAAGTGTTGGAGGCGGAGGCGATAATGATTATCCTCAACCGGTTGATCCTTCTACTTGCACAGATTCTTCAGGTGCAACACATTGTGTTACGTATGAGGTTGGTATTGTTGTGCCAATAGATGCTGTAAATGATAATTACGGACCAGTGTCTAACATAGCTGGAGTTGTAGGAAATGTATTAGGTAATGATACTTTAGGAACAACTACAGTAACAACAGGAGTAGTGACAGTTTCTCAAACAGGTTCAGCAACTAATATTTTAGTAGATTCTAACGGAAATGTAAGTGTAGTAGCTGGTACTCCATCAGGAACTTATTCAACTGAATATGAAATATGTGAAATAGGAGCAACACCAGCAAATTGTGATATAGCTACTGTAACAGTTGTAGTATTAAATGTTATAGAAGGAG
>CANRKI010000065.1 GCA_947631175.1 uncultured Flavobacterium sp. | reverse complement strand
GGGTTGAAGGTTTGGTTGATAGTAACGGGCAAGCAGGCTACAATTACGGTGGTGGTGGTGCTGGCGCATTACGTATTATAGGAGGTTCTAGAATGCGTGGTGGTGCTGGTGCTGATGGTGTAATCCGTGTAACTTATACAAAAGTGCTACAAACCTATTGCTCTTCTTTAATTGCTTCGAATAATATAAGACCTATTACTCAAGTTACAATAAACGATCTTAATAACACATCTAATCCAAACGCAACGGCTACACATGAAACGTTTTGTAATGTTGTGAACTTAACCCAAGGGGCTACTAATATTCTTACAGTAAAAATAAATACAAGAGGTAACAATACGCAACGATTCACGGCATTTGTAGACTGGAATCAAGATGGTGATTTTAATGATGCAAATGAGACTTTCACTACAACTAATACTATTGTTAACTCAAGCGGATTAGACGCTGCTTCGGCTTCATTAAACATAGTAGTTCCTTATACTGCTACAATAGGGTTAACAACATTAAGAATTGTATCGCATAATACAACAACCACAACTCCTTGTGCTTCAACTTCAACATTAGGGCAAATTGAAGATTATGTAATCAATGTTATTGAAGCTGAACCTTGTGTAACACCAACTACACAACCTTCTACTTTAATATTATCAGCAAACTCAAACTCTTTATCAGGAATTTTCTACGAATCTTTTCCTATACCAAATAGTTATTTAGTTGTTTATAGTAGAACACAAAGTGCTACACCAACTATTACTGATGGTACTTTTTATACTGTAGGACAACAAATAGGATCTGGGTATTATGTTGCTAGCAATGACGCTAGTACAAGTTTTACAACTACTACAAATATTGTAGCAAACGCAACATACAGAGTTTGGATTTTTGCATATAACCAATATTGTGTTGGAGGTCCAAAATACAATCGTAATAATCCTACATTTTCTTCTATTAACAATACAACAAATACATATTGTATTGGTAATATGAGACAAAATCAATTTTCACAAAACTATTTAACACGAGTTGCCTTTGTAGGAATTATTAACGAAACTACAAACACATCAACTTATTCATCAAATCCAAGAGGGTACCAAGACTTTACAGGATTGGCGAATTTCCCAATTCAAGAAAGAGGTGCTGGGGTTAACATTTCAATACAAAACAGTGAATTATCTGTTACACAAGCATGGGTAGATTGGAATAAAAATGGAAGGTTTGATAATAATGAAAGAGTATATACATCAGGTGGTACAAGTATCATCTCAACTACTTTTGGATTCATTATCCCAGCAAATCAAGCTATAGGTCAATATAGAGTTAGAATAAAAATAGCTTCAAGAAGTGGTTTTTCATCTTGTTCAGATGATTATATAGGGGAAACTGAAGATTATTTATTAACTGTTATAGAAAAATGTAATAGTGAAATTGTAAGTGTGGTTAACGGAGAACAGTGTGGAGCTGGTCAGGTTCAAATTGGAGCGCATGGTAATGCTAATACTACACGATATATTTGGTATACAAGTGAAACAGGAGGAGCACCAATTGCTACAACTACTTCAAACACATGGTCAACACCACACATTTCACAAACTACAACTTTTTGGGTTGCTAGTGCAAATAATAATTGTGAAAGTAGAGTAAGAAAACCTGTAGTTGCTAAAATTTCTCCTTTAGCAAACATTACATTTTTTCCTGAAAACCCAGTAGTATGTGGTGAAAATGACATGATTCGTCTTACAGCTAACGGAGATACAGAAACAGTTTATTTAGTTAATGAAACTTTTAATGACAATACGTTCGGTACGTTAATAAAAGGATACATACAAGGAAATTTATCTAGTAGCTACAGACAGTTGAAAGAATTCAAAATATACAACAGTCCAATGGTTCCAAATTATAATGTTTGGTTCCCAGCTATATCATCTGGAGAAACTGGAGACAAATTTATCTTGAGTAATAGTGACTCGCCTGGTAGTTCGTTCGACCATTTTATTTCTACACAATCTTTAAATACAAACAATTTTAACTCTTTATATTTTAGTGTTAGAATGTTTTTTTCTAGATATAAAGATGACAATGTGAATGAAAGCAATGAGTATGTAGCAATACAAGTAAGTCCAACAGGACAAACTGCTAATAATAATTGGATTACAATTCAAAGATTTTCTGAAGACGTAGGAATTGGAACACGTTTTAAAACACTTAACTATGATGTTTCTGAATATATAAATCTTCCAAATGTTAAATTCAGAATTATATACAACGGAGCATATACAGACGGTTTAGCACTAGATGATATTAAAGTATGGGGAATTAAACCGCTTGAAACAAGTTTTGAATGGTATAACTCATCTAACGTAAATGCTTTTATTGACGCACAAGGAACAATTCCTTATGTTGAAGGAACTAGAACTGTTGCCTTATATGTTAAACCAGCCTATTCTCAATTATCTTTAGATTCGTTTCAGTTTACAGCAACAGCATTATTAAGCAACGGTTGTTTAACATCTAAAGACATTACTGTTGGAAACAAAACTAAAATTTGGACAGGTACTGCAAGTAACAATTGGGACAATAACAACAACTGGTTACCTATAGGAAGACCAACAATTGAAAACTGTGTTATTGTCGATAGTGAATCTAAAATTACAGGAAACTCATACGATGCCTTCGCTCGTAATTTAGTAGTGAAAACCTCAGGTGATCTTGAAGTACAATCAGAAAACAATATCATAATTGATGAGTTTTTAAAAGTAGATCCTAATGGTACAATGAACATTAGAGATAAAGCGGCATTAGTACAAAACAAAGAAAACTTTACAAACTCTGGAAATGTAACTATTGAACGTAGAACACCAGAAATGAATAAATATGGTGTTAACTTTTGGGGATCTCCATTAACACAAAACTCAAACTTTACATTAGGAAATTTAATTCCAAACGTAAACTATAGATATAGTTTTGATTTAAGAACATGGGGAACAGACGGTCACTTTGTTAGAGAAACTGCTGCAACAGTAATGCAACCTGCTAAAGGTTATATACTAGAAGTACCTTTAACATTCCCGGCTCAAAACTCTGGAAACAGACAAAGTTACCTAGCTAATTTTATTGGTACACCTAATAATGGAGCTATTAACATACCGTTATATACAACAACAAGACCAGAAACTGTGGCAGATTATTCAGAATTAAATAACCTGATTTCTAACCCATATCCTTCTGCAATTGATGCAAGTAAAATTATTTTTGATACAAGAAATGCTGGTAAAGTAGACGGAACATTATATGTTTGGGCAAACTTTTCAGGTATTAGCCCAGATGTTGATAGCCCTTATTACAACCCGGACTACAACCACAACTATTCTAAAGACGATTATATCGTAATGAATATTGCTGGTAGTGTGCATCCAATTAATCCAAATTTGGCACAAACATCATATCAATACATTAGTTCTGGCCAAGGTTTCTTTATAAAATCATTAGCTAACAACAATACAATTGTAATTGATAATTCAATGCGTGTTAAAAATGAAAATGATGTTTTTTATAAAAATGAAAACAAGAACAGTAATGGATTACAAACTGAATATTTGAAAAAGGAAATTGAAAAAGATGAATTTAAACAAATTTGGATTGACCTACACAGTAACAACAAACCTGTAGCACAAACCTTAATAGGATATCACAACAGTGCAACAAATGATTACGACAACGGTTTAGACTCAAAAATTTTAGGTTTAAAAACAAGTGATATTTATTCTATCAATCAAAATATAAAACTTGCTATTCAAACGCGTAATAGTTTTGATGAAAATGAAATTGTACCACTTGGAGTTATCCTTGACCAATCAGGTGATCAAACAATTAAATTGGCAAGACATACAGAACATTTTAAAAATGTAGAAGTTATTTTAATTGATAAAGAATTAAATAAAATTCACGATCTAAAATTAGCAAACTATAATTTTAAAGCGAATAAAGGGAAATACGAAGATCGATTTGAAATTAGATTTAAAAACATTATCAAAAAACAATTGAATACAAATTCGATTCAAGTTTTTAACATCACTAATTTTATGATCTCATCAAACGATCAACCAATACAAGCGATTGATGTTTTTGATATCACAGGAAAACTTATCAAACAAGTAAACAACCTAAATCAAAACGAATATCAATTCAATTATACAAAATCTAATAGTACATACTTACTTCACATCAAACTAGCTGATGGAAGTTCTGAGAAAATAAAAACAATTTTCTAACAAAAAAGCGAGGTGAAATTTCACCTCGCTTTTTTTTTATTCACAAAAATAAAATCAATTTGTTTTTTTTTATACATTTACCAAAAATTAATACAGAATTAATAAGGAAATGAAAACAAAATTAACAAAATTGATGCTTTTATCTTATTTAAGCATCATAGCTCAAACGGGGATTAATAACAACAACCCACGAGCCGCATTAGATGTAAGCTACACCAATTCAGGAATTATTCTTCCTAATTCCACTTTAGCCAATCTAAGCACACAAACAATCACAAATCCACAAGGAGGAAATTTAGTAGATGGTACCTTAACATATAGTACCCATACTACTAACAAAGGAATTTATTATTGGCAAAACAGTTTGTGGAATAAATTTAATGAAGAGAATAGGGAAATATCTTCATCAAATAAATCAACAACAAACAATACAAGTCATAGTATTTCACAATTGGGTAATTGCTCAGCCTTAACCAATGTAGGAACAAATACACAAGTCGAAAGTTTTGATATTTCAACAAAACAAAAAACATTTGATTTGTCCTCATTAAGCGGAACGGTTTGTAATGTCACAATCAATATCAAACTTAAACACACTTGGCCACAAGAGATCGATATGTATTTACGATCGCCAAGCGGAAAAATACTAGAATTGTGTACAGATAACGGCCCATCCGGAAGGGTAACTATTTTTGACTTTAATGTCACTTTTTCAGATTTAGGAACAAATAATATTACCTCATGGTCCACTACAGGAAATATTTCTGGAACTTATAAACCAGAAGGAAGTTTAACTTCTGATGGATACACGCCAAACATTACAAATTTTGCCGGTTTTACTGACGATCCAATTCAGGGAGTTTGGACATTAATTATTAGAGATGACGTTGCTATCGATATGTTCGATTTTGAAAGTGCTACTTTAAACATTTCTTATAAACAAAATATCGAAGCAACCTACGAACTAATTGCTCAGCAAAGCATAAATACTCTTTCCAATAAAAACGTACTAGCCACAAGTAATTTTTCTTCAACATTATTAAGTACAGGCCTACAAACAGTAATTACCAGAACAACAAATTTACAAACCAATACTACCACAAGTACGTTACCAGGTACCATTTTATCCGTTAGTAACGCTACAGCAAATAATAATAATTGGGTAAACCTTTACAACCAAAATTTGGACGAAAGCTTAAACAACAACACCGTTTATTACTATCAATTGTGGAGCAAAGGCCGTAAAAATAGTACCGAACAACAATACTCATTCCATGTGACAACCATAAACAAATAATCATGAAATCAACTATACTAAAAACGATTATATTACTAGCTATAAATTATAGCACAGTTGCTCAAGTAGGCATAGGAACCTCAGCACCTCGTGCAGCATTAGATATTAATGCTACTAACGCAGGCCTATTAACTCCTCAAGTTGCTTTAACACAAACCACAGATGCAACAACTGTAAAAAACCTACAAACCAACGGCATTCCTGTCGACGGAACAATTATTTGGAACACAGCTACGGCAGGCACAACGCCACTTAACGTTACACCAGGTTATTATTATTGGGAAACAAACAAATGGATACGTATAGGAACACAATTAACAAAGGACGCTAAAACACAAGCTTCTACTACAACGCTTTCTGGAGTTACATCAACCGGCACAACTTGTGGTACGTTAGCTCAAGCTGCTATAAACAACACATCATTTAACATTGATGATGAAACACGTGTAGTAAATATTCCAGTTTCAGGTATAACAGGAAATATTTGTAATATAACTGTGAACGTGAATTTAAATAAAAATGGCTGGACAAGTGAAATAGATTTATACTTAATATCTCCAACCAATAAGATTATAGAACTCTGTACAGACAACGGAAGTTACGGATCGGCAAATACTACCTTTAACGTTACATTCTCAGATGCTGGAACAACAAACATCACGAGCTGGACAACCAACACAAGTATTTCAGGAACATACAGACCAGAAGGAACATTAACAACAGATGGCTATACACCAACCATTACAACACTTGCTGGTTTTAGCGGAGATACTCCAAACGGAAATTGGAAATTAATAGTCCGAGATGATGCATCAGGAAATAATATAGTATTTAACTCTGTAACTCTAAATATAGCAACATTTCTTCCAGCAAATTATAAACTAGTTGCACAAAGACAAATCAATACATTAAACAATAAAAACATAATTGCCTCAAGTTCATACTCAGTAAATACTGCAGAAAACGTAGTACAAACTATAATAACACGTTCAACAACAAACATCACAACAACAAGCAGTGCAACACTACCAACGGGCACAACCATTGTTTCTGTAGCAACACAAAATAAAGCACCTCAATTAGCATGGGTAAACAACAACAACCAAGCTATAGACGAAGCTTTAACAAATAGTACCAATTATTATTACCAACTTTGGGTATTGGGCGCACCAACAACCACAACCCAAAACAACGAACAATACAATTTCATTGTTCGTACAGACGATAAACCAACCAATTAATAATATCGTAAAAAATTCCAAAAAGACCTTTTCTGTAAATAGTTAAGGTCTTTTTCATTTTCATAAGCCTCACGTTCAAAAACAATATTACGATACGCTTTATTCCTATCTTTAAACTGATACAATCGAAACAAATACTCCACCAAATACCAAATAAAAAAAGGCAAAACAAGTAATTCCAACTGTTGTCGAATATGAATTTTTTCATGATTTATCAACCGTAAATTCATCTTACTTTTCACATTTCGCAAAATAACAAACGGAAAAATGGTTATTCCATTAAATCCCTTAGGCGTGAAAAATTTACTAATCAGTATAAACATCTATTTAATTTTCTAAATTTGTATATGATTGACAAACAAAATAACGAAAATAAACCCATTTTAGGCGAAGATTTTTACTTAACTCCAGAAGGTTATAAATGCTTCACCGAAAAATGGCACCGAAAACGCGGCTACTGCTGCAAATCCGGATGCAGACATTGTCCATACGGTTTCGATAAAAATACAGGACGAATAAAAAAATAAGGGCGTGCCCCTATGGGTCGGGCTTTCCGCTAAATCTTTTTTTACTCAACTAAAAAAGTTAAGCAAAAAAAGGATATCGCTACAATCCCTCACGCACAAACGCAAACAACAAACAACATAATAAATTATGACCTTTCAAGAACAAATTCTACAAGGAATTCCAAACATCTTACCCCAAAAAGCAACATACGATACAACCATAAATCACGCACCAAAGCGTAAAGAAATACTAACCGACGAAGAAAAAAAATTAGCGCTTCGTAATGCGTTGCGTTATTTCGAACCGCAACATCACGAGGTACTAATTCCAGAATTTAAAGAAGAATTAGAAAAATACGGTCGCATTTATATGTATCGTTTTCGTCCTACATATAAAATGTACGCTCGCGACATTAACGAATATCCCGGAAAATCGCTACAAGCAAAAGCCATCCAAATGATGATTCAAAACAATTTGGATTACGCGGTTGCACAACATCCACACGAGTTAATAACATACGGAGGTAATGGAGCCGTTTTTAGCAACTGGGCACAATATTTATTAACCATGAAATATTTGAGCGAAATGACCGACGAGCAAACTTTGGTTATGTATTCGGGTCACCCAATGGGATTATTCCCTTCGCATAAAAACGCACCAAGAGTTGTGGTTACTAACGGAATGATGATTCCGAATTATTCCAAACCAGACGATTGGGAAAAATTCAACGCGCTTGGTGTTACACAATACGGACAAATGACTGCAGGATCGTACATGTACATTGGTCCGCAAGGAATTGTTCATGGAACTACGATTACTGTTTTAAACGGTTTCCGTAAAATCGGTAAAGAACCTAAAGGTAATTTATTCGTTACTTCAGGTTTAGGAGGGATGAGCGGTGCGCAACCAAAAGCAGGAACTATTGCAGGTTGTATCACGGTTTGTGCCGAAGTAAATCCAAAAATCACTAAAATTAGACACGAACAAGGATGGATTCACGAGGTAATTGAAAACTTGGATGATTTAGTTTCTAGAGTTCGCAAAGCACAAGAAAACAAGGAAGTGGTTTCTATTGCTTATTTAGGAAATGTGGTGGACGTTTGGGAAAAATTCGATCAAGAAAATTTACATATCGATTTAGGTTCTGATCAAACGTCGTTACACAACCCTTGGGCTGGAGGTTATTACCCAGTTGGACTTTCGTTTGATGAAGCCAACCAAATGATGGCTGAAAATCCAACGCAGTTTAAAGAAGAAGTTCAGAAAACACTACGTCGTCATGCAGATGCTATTAACAAACACACAGCAAAAGGAACCTATTTCTTCGATTACGGAAATGCGTTCTTGTTAGAAGCTTCTCGTGCAGGTGCAGATGTAATGAATCCAAATCCTACGCTAGGACGTGAGTTCAAATATCCATCGTACGTACAAGATATTATGGGACCTATGTGTTTTGATTACGGTTTTGGACCTTTCCGTTGGGTTTGTGCTTCAAACAATCCGGAAGATTTACTAAAAACCGACGAAATTGCTTGTCAGGTTTTAGAAGAAATGATTCAAACATCTCCGGCAGAAATCCAACAACAAATGAAAGACAACATTCAGTGGATTCGCGGAGCACAAGAAAATAAATTAGTGGTAGGATCTCAAGCGCGTATTTTATATGCCGATGCCGAAGGTCGTACAAAAATTGCACAAGCATTTAACGATGCGATTGCAGCGGGAAAAATCGGACCAGTGGTTTTAGGACGTGATCACCACGATGTATCAGGAACCGACTCTCCGTACAGAGAAACTTCAAACATTTACGATGGTTCTCGCTTTACAGCCGATATGGCCATTCATAACGTAATTGGTGATAGTTTCCGTGGAGCGACTTGGGTCTCTATTCACAACGGAGGTGGCGTTGGATGGGGCGAAGTAATTAACGGTGGTTTTGGAATGTTATTAGACGGAACTGTTGAAGCAGAACAACGTTTAAAATCAATGCTTTTCTGGGATGTTAACAACGGAATATCTAGAAGAAGCTGGGCTCGAAATGAAGGCGCTATGTTTGCCATTCAACGCGCCATGGAAGCTGAGCCTTTGTTAAAAGTAACTTTACCTAATTTGGTAGACGATTCGTTATTAGGGTAATTTAAAATTTTAACATTCAAAAAAACAAAAAAAAGTTAAAACGGTACTATATTTGATTGTGAATAAGTTATGTAACTTTAATCAGAAACAATTATGAAATATATTAAATTTTTACCCGTATTATTCTTATCTATTTTCATCGTTTCTTGTAGCAGTATCAATGTAAACGCTGACTACGACAAAGCAACTAATTTCTCGAACTATAAAACGTATGGTTTTCATAAAGAAGGAGTTGACAAAGCTGAAATATCAGATTTAGATAAAAAAAGAATTTTAAGAGCTATTGACAATGAACTAGGAGCTAAAGGTTTTTCGAAATCTGAAAATCCAGACGTAATCATTAATATTTTCACTAAAGAACGTACTGATGTGAACGTATACAACTACAACGCTGGCTTTGGCTGGGGTTGGGGATATCCAGGTTTTTATGGTGGTTGGGGACCTGGTTGGAACAACACCTCGGTAAACACCGTACCAAAAGGAACTTTGTTTATTGATCTTGTAGACGCCAAAAATAAGGAACTTATTTGGCAAGGCGTTGGGTCTGGTACCTTAGATACCTCAAGTAATGTTGAAAAAAGAGAACAAAAAATTCAGGAATTTGTAGCTAAAATTTTAGCACAATATCCACCAAATACAAAATAAAAAAACCGAGCAAACGCTCGGTTTTTTGTTTAATAAAATAAATCAAAATCTAAATTCACAACTTAGCATATAATACGCTGGCAAAAGTTTATACTGTGTGGTAGAAACCGAAAAATCAGACACACTATAATTTGTAAAAGTTGTTGTATTAGTAAGGTTGTTTCCTGTAAAACGTAAGGTTAATTTATCTTTATAAACCGTATAAGTAGCATTGGCATTAAGAAAATAATAGGTATTGTTTGTTGCAAGATTTCCAAAATAATAACGTTCAGTCTGTAAGTTAAAATTAAGTTTTGAAGAAATTGTAAAACTTAAATCAAGAAAGGAGTTAGTATTAGTGTACTCATTTTTAAAAGTTGTTTTAACCGAATTTTGTCTCCAAGTTGATCCAAAATGAAAATTAAAGAATCCATTAAAACTAGAACGAACCTCTAATCCATACGTGTAATTATCAGCAGTAACTTCTCGATAATCGGAGTTGTTTATGATGTTTTGAAACGTACTTTTATTGTATCCTAAATTTACTTTTAAATTAGAAGATAGCTTTTTAAAATAATAATTTAACTGACTGTTTGTACTAAAAAGACTGTTATTATTTACTACAATTTGGTTAGATAAAATATAGTTTTGGTTAAGTATTGATTGACTTGAAAAAGCATCGTGATTTTTAAAATAAAAGGTATTAATATTTGCAAAAAATCGATCGGTCCAATTTCCTAATTGATACGAAAAATTATAACTCGAGGTGTGTAATTGTTTAAAATCTCCGTAACCTTTATTAAAACTTCGAAAAGATGTAGCCACATAACCATCAAAAACATTCAAAATATCCGCATTATTTGTGTTATGCGAATAGCTTATTTGTGTGGTATTTTTGTTGTTAATTTCCCATTTAGCACTAAACCTAGGATTAATTACAAAAGGTGTTTGTTGTTTTGAGTATTGGTTATTGGTCAATTTATTTACATATTGATGTAAATTTACACTCGAAGCAAATTGTAAACTTTTAATTTTTAAGGTGTACTTTCCGCTAACATACAAATCATTAACCGTATAAATAGTTTGATTAGAAAATGTAGTAGGACGTTCTACAATATTTTGGTTTTCAAAAATAAAAAACTGCGAGTTTAGCTCGTCTTGCTTAAATTCATTACCTGCTTGAAGTTCTAATAAATCACCACCTTCTTTACGATCTAAAAGTTGGGCTTGAATCCCAGCGTAGTTTAATTTATTTTCACTGAATTGTCCAATTTCGTTTGCCAAATTTTGATTTGGAAACAAATCTTGAAAGTAAAATTGGTTGACCTTGTAATTTTGTGGCGCTTTTTCATTAATGAATCTACTAGATAAGATAAATACTTTTTTATCTTGAAACTTATTGGTGTATTTAAATTTTTGATCGAATAATTGATTGTTGTGTTTTAAACCCTCGGTTGTTGGCTGTGTATTAAAAACTAAATGTGATTTGTCTTTAAAATCCGAAAAATTAAAACTGGTGGTTGATTCTAAGGTTTTGGTTTTACTAAAATCATAAATAAAATCTACCTTACCAAAAGCTATTTGTTTTTGGTTTTGTAAACTGTAATTTTCGGTATTTATATACTGCGTATTTTGTACGGCAACTTGCTCGGTGTAGTTTTTATAAAATTTTAATTTATCCCAATTTAAAAACACCAACGGTTTTATTTTTAATTTATTACTAGGATTAAATATTGCATTTAACGACACTAATTTAGCATTGTTAAAATTGGCTTTGTTAGTATTAAATCCAGGAACAGTTGCCCTCAAATTTAAAGTTTTATGTGTTTTAACATCGTCCCCAATAGTACCCGGTTCACCTAAACTAAAAGGTTTTATAATGTGCGAAATATCTCCAATGGCATCGACTCCAATATTATTCGCATTGGCTAAAAAGTAGTATTTACTTTTTTTTCCAAAGTTCATTAAATTGGTTTTCAATTTATAAAACTCGTGGTTGGCTAAACCAATTTCGGCATTACCAAACCAAAGGTTTTTAGATTTTTCGTCGAGTTTTAAATTAAGCGCTACTTTGTCGCTATTCTCTATTCCTTTTAAGTGTTTGTTGTTCGAATAATTTTTTAAAACCTCAACTTCCTCAACCGGATAAGCGGGCATGTTTTTAGATAAAACTTTATAGCCTTTATTAAAAAAATCATCCCCATCAACCATAATTTTTTCTACTTCACGATCACCAATTTTTATGGTTCCATTATCTTCTATGTTTAATCCCGGAATTTTTTTAAGTAAATCTTCCACGTTTTGCTCGGTTCCGTTTGTGAAAAATTTAGTTTTAAACGATATGGTATCGTTTCTAACCGATATAGGTTTTTCGGTTGTTATTATTACCTCTTCTAATTCGGTGTTTTTTTCTTTTAAGTGAATATTTAAATTTAAGTTAGATGGATGTGTGGTTACCGCTACTATTTTACTCTCATAACCCAAGGCATTAACCACTAAATTATAGGCAGCTTTTTCGGGAAGTTCAATCTCGAACTTACCCAAATTTGTAGCTGTTGTATATTTAATTATCGATTGATTTAAACTATCTTTTAATATAACGCTTGCCGCTTCGATTGCGTTGTTTTGTTCGTTTAAAATTTTACCCGAAATTTTGGTTTGTGCTTGTAAAAAAAATGGCAAACAAATGCTTGCCAAAATATATAGTAAGTTTTTCATTTATTTTTTGGTAAGGTATTCAAAATCCTTTTCTAAAAAATTATACGTAACATTAGATATAGAAATACTAGAACCACGAGTTGCTGTAGATTGTATACGTTTTAAAAGTTCATAAGGATAGTCAATCTCACGTTTATAATACCCTTCGAGTGTTATATATTTTTTATTCTTTAAATCTAAAGAAACAGTTTCTCTATTTTTTTCAATAGATTTTAAATCAAAAACAATTTCTTTATACGTATCATAAGCCTGAACAACTACTCCTGGTAAGCCAATAAGTTTCCAGGGACCAAATTGTGTAGGAAATTCGGTTGAAAACCAAACTACAAATTCGCGACCTCCATATACACCTACAGCTTTTATACATTGCATATCGGAAATTATTTTAGTTTCATTAGTAATTTCCCATTTAATTTCTGGTAATGGTTGTTTTACGTAATGACTCTCGGTCGAACTTATATTATTAAGAGAAATAATATTTTTTTGATTTGTATCTATAAAATTAAACTCTCTATTTTTTTTATGTTCTGCCCTTGTAAAACCACCATCACTTGTGGTTTGCATTTGTGTATTTCCAATTGTTTTCCAAGTAAATAAGGCTGTATAATTACTTAAAAACAAAATATTTTCATACTCTTCTTTTATATGTGTATTTATTGTGGTATGATAAGTTAGCTTGTAATCAAAATTTGTTTTTTGTGCAAACAAAAAATTACAAAACAAAAGGAATAGTAAACTTAGATTTAATTTCATTGTATAATTAAGTAAAAACTAACCATTTCTGGTTAGTTTGTTATTAATAAATTATAATTCAAACTCTTTTAATTCATTTTCTAGTTTTTAGGTGCAGAAGCTTCAATATGAGGAGACAAATTTTTATAAGCTTCATCACATGTTTTTGCAGTGGATGTAAATGTTACACCATCTGAGTTATAGTGTATGTAACAGTACATGAAGTTTCAGTATCTAAAAAATATTGAACATTCTCTTCTACACAATTAGCAGAAAACCCATAAGCAGATACCACTAAGCAACTGCAGTAATTAATTTTTTCATAATTTAAAAATTTTAATTTGTTATAGACGCAAATAAATAACAAAACACAATTACGGTTTTTATTTTTTTTCATAACAAAAATTATCCAGTTACAATAAA